>JBCDJE010000058.1:0-11862 GCA_038748185.1 Bacteroidota bacterium | reverse complement strand
TTTGGTTTTATGACACCAGAAATTGGAGGAAAAAAAATAAGAGTAGAAGTAAGAAAATGTACCAATCTTATAATAAATATAAAAGCTTAATTATAGCACAACAAAAAAGCTATAGTCTTATGAACTATAGCTAGTTTTATCAAACTTCGGCTAAGATTATCTCCTTTTCCTAGCGTTAAACTTTTTTTTCCTGAAAGAATCTTTTCTCTCTCCTCCTCTTCGCTGCCCATTAGGTTTAGCATTGGCTGGTTCAACTGATACTGGAATTCCCTGATAATTTACATTTTTAAATGCCTCAGGAAAGGCATCACTATGCCCACTGCCTATTTCAAAAAATGAGAAGCTTTTCATAATTTCGATTTGACCAACAGGAATTTTCTCAGATTTAAATTGTCTGTTTATAAGTCCTATAAGCTTGCCGGGGTCAAAACTATTTTTCTCTCCTAAGTTGATAAAAAACCTAGTGTAGTTCCTTGAATTTCTTTTACCCTCTCTTCGGTCAGTATTTTGCTCAAATCTATCTGACTGCCTTCTTTCTTTCACATTTCTGTTAAGATCAGGAGCATCCTTATAATATTCAAGAAAACGGTTAAACTCTATTGATACAAATTTCTTTATAAGTTCATCTCTTTCGAGCCAAGCCAGTTTTTTATAAATAACTGGCATAAACTCTTCAATCTGTTCATCTTCTATTACAACTTTTTCTACTTTATCAATCAAATTAAAAAGTTGCCTTTCGCAAATTTCCTTTCCTTCAGGTACAGGTAAGCGTTCAAATTTAAAATTGCCTTTTCTTTCAATACTTTTAATCTTATTCAGCTCTCTGCTATGAACTATAGAAACACAAGTACCTTTCTTACCTGCCCTACCTGTTCTGCCACTTCTGTGTACATATACTTCGGGTTCATCAGGAAGATTATAGTTAATAACATGTGTCAGATCATTTACATCTAAACCACGCGCTGCAACATCAGTAGCTATTAAAAGTTGAATGTTGCGGATTCTGAAACGGTTCATCACATAGTCACGTTGAACTTGCGAAAGATCACCATGTAAAGCATCTGCACTGTAACCGTCATGCATGAGTTTTTCGCTAACTTCTTTACATTCCCTACGTGTACGGCAAAATATAATACCATATATATCGGGTTGCAAATCGGCAATACGTTTAAGAGCCAAATAGCGATCTTTTGCCTGAACCATATAATAGATATGCTTCACATTTTCAGAAGTAGTGTTTTTCCTGCTTACAGAAATTTCTACTGCATCTTTCATGTAATTCGTAGAAATAGCAGCAATCTCTGGTGGCATGGTAGCCGAAAACAGTAGCGTTTGCTTTTCTTCTGAAGCACCACTCAAAATTGTATCTAAATCATCTTTGAAACCCATATTAAGCATCTCGTCCGCTTCATCGAGAACCAGCCACGAAATATCATCAATTTTTAAGGCCTTTCTTTTCATTAAATCAATCACACGACCCGGTGTACCCACAACTAGTTGTGCACCTTGTTTTAAAGCTTTAATTTGAGGCGCTATATTAGCTCCACCATATACAGAAAGTACATTAAGGTTTTGTGTATATTTTGCAAAAGCATCGAGGTCTTTACTAATTTGTATACACAATTCCCTCGTAGGACACAAAATTAAAGCTTGAACTTTTCTTGATGATACATCTACTAATTGCGCTAGCGGCAAACCAAAAGCTGCTGTTTTTCCTGTCCCGGTTTGAGCTAAAGCAACCAAATCTTGTTGATTACCGGAAAGTAAGTGTGGCAAAGTCTGAGCCTGAATGGGGGTAGGTTTTTCAAAACCTATTTCCTTAAGCGCCTTAAGGATTTCCGGCGACAAGCCGAAAGATTCAAATGTTTCTAATTGCATAACCTTTGTTTAATCACTTGCCCCCTGTTATTTTCCATGATTTAAAGCCAGGCAGCAAAAGTTTGCAAAGTACGGTTATTTCAATGACAAAATATCGAATTGATCTGTTTCTTTTTAAAATATTTTAAACGGATAAAGGAAACGATATTTCTTAGGAAATATATCTACTCAAAAAATAATGTTAAAGCAATTTATGCCTAGTTAGTCTAATGTTTTATTTAATAGAATATTCTTACTCTGTAAGTCTTTCAGTACCACAATTTACTCTTCTATTTCTAATACTAACCTCAAACCAATGTTGGTATAGCCTTCGTTGGGTAAATGCGCATTTCTATTTGCAGCTCTTAAAGTATGGGGTAGATTGAACCAACTACCACTACGGAAAATTTTCAGCGTTCCTTCTTTAGGTCCTTGAGGATCAACATTTTCTAATTCATTATAATCTCCTTTCCAGTCTGAACACCACTCCCACACATTGCCTATCATATCATACAGTCCCCATTGATTTGGCTTCTTTTCTCCTACCGGATGCGGCATGGCTGTCGACATAGGATTGAACCATCCATATTGATAAAGTTCTTTATAATCATTATCATCTCCCCAATGAAATCTTGTAGTAGTGCTCGCTCTACAAGAATACTCCCACTCAGCTTCAGTAGGTAATCTAAATTTACCAAGACCTTTGCGATTCAAGATTGTTATAAATTCTATACAATCATTCCAAGAAACCATGTCTACTGGATTGTTAAGGTTTTCTTCTGCTCCTTGAAAAATAGACGGATTGGTTCCCATAACTGCTAACCATTCTTTTTGAGTTACTTCATAAACTCCAAAATAAAATGCCTTTGTAATTTCTACTTCTCTTTGAGGACTTTCATCTTTGTCTCTATCTTTTTCATCTTCTGGACTACCCATAATAAATTTCCCAGAGGGGACTAAGGCAAAATCCATTTGGGTATTCTCGTTCAGTTGTACACTTTTAATTTCAGGTTGAGCAAAAGCTATACATGAATATAAAGCAAACAGTAAAAAGAGTTGAAACTGCACAAATAACATTATCACAAACTTCATAATTAATCTAATTCCATTAGTACCCTAAAACCTATCGTAGTATATTGTATATCTGGCGGATGGGCATGCCTATTCGCAGATCGTAAAGCATCCGGATAGTCGAACCAACTTCCGCCTCTAAATATTTTATCAGGTTTTTTAATGCTTTCATCATCATACCTGTACTTCTCATCAGCACACCATTCCCATACATTTCCTGCCATATCATACAAGCCCCAAGGATTAGGAGGCATTTTACCAACAGGATGCGTAAGTGCCATAGATTTAGGATTTGCCCAAGCATTTTTGTATGTCTGCCAGCCTCCTTCATCTTCTCCCCAATAAAACCTAGTAGTAGTTCCTGCTCTGCATGAATACTCCCATTCGGCTTCTGTGGGTAAACGCAAAACAGCATTTGTACTTTTATTCAATTTATTAAGAAAAGCTTGTACATCATTCCAACTCACCTTTTCTACCGGATGCTGAGGTGATTCAGGAAAAGATTTAAATATTGATGGATTGTCATTCATTACAGATTCCCATTGGGCTTGAGTAACTTCATAAGTTCCCAAGTAAAAACCTTGCTCGATTCTTATTTCATGTTTTGGCACCTCATCTTTCTGATTGCCTTCTTCATTTTCCTCACTTCCCATCATAAAACTACCAGGTGGAATATAATTAAAAACCATCTTTTGATTATTGGGTAACTGCAATGTCTTTTGTAAACCCGGTTGTTTGTTTGGGCTAGAGCATGTAATTGTTAAAAGCATGATATATATATGAAGTAAAAGTCTAAATCTCATAATATTTTTATTTGATAATCAAGGTAGTAATAGACTAATTTCTTGTGTCTTTAATTCAGTTTGATAATTAATATGAAGCTTACTTTCTTTTATTTCTAAAGAATTGACTCCAACAAGGTTTTTAGGCACTTCCACCAATAGGCAATAATAGGTTTTACTGATTTTTTCCCCAGCATCAATGTACTCAAATGAGTTTCTGCCAAAAAATCGTGTGTCATTTTCCAGTAAATCCTTATACGGTCTGCCTATTCCTGTAGTGCCAAACTCAAGTCCTTTAGCTAGTACTTTTTCTCCATCTGAATGATGCCATACATTTAACCAAGGGTATTCTCCTGTATCCCATACATAAGCCAACATCAATTGATGTTCAGGGCTGAAAGCGGCAATCCAACCAACTGTATCAGCAATAGTAAAAATATGTGTTGCTACACCATTATACTCATGGTCAGATTTACTGAAATCTACATCTATATTGTGCTTCTCTATTTTGACTCTCGGCCAATCAAAAGCCATTTTTTCAGGTTCAGGATAACTGAATTTTTGTAAAAAACCTTTACCTGCATTAGAGAATATTCTTGTCTGTTTACTTAAAAATGGTGGACCAAGTGTAGGATGTTGTACTACATTACTTACCCTACCTAGCGAATTGGTATTTTCAAAAACTTCCTCTACCTTAAATATGGTCTCACTAACAGAAATACTTACTTTTCTTTCAACAGTTAATCCATCTAAAGGAGCTTCGTTGAAAATATGAATTTGTAAAGGAACATTATTTTCTTTTACAGTCCAAAAAGAATTACTCTGTTCGCCATTATGTGGAACACCGGCAGCAATCTCTCCTTCAGATGGACTCCCCCACCTACCTAAGCATAAAAAATGTCCTCTAAAAGGTGCTCCTTCACGATTATTTTTGGGCATCTGTTCTTCTGAAAGCTTCCAACTTAATGGGTTAATTGGTTTTGCTTTTAGGTGAAAATCCGTGAATGCTCCGCCATAAAGATTAAGCGCTAAAGAAGTTTTTTCATTTTCTAGCAGTATAACGGCATCTTCAAGGGTCTCCGATTTGGCAACTGTTGCATACCTCTCTGTTTTCCCTGAAGTACACGCACTCAAAAAAATGTATAGTATTACCTTAACGGATAATAGTCTTTGCTTGTCCATAAGTTGAATTGGTTAATAAGAATATCAGCTATTCTAAATTTATATTTATTTCGGGCAATCCAACTTTCTGACCTTATTTGAGAACTTTTGGCAAAAAAATGAAAAATGATCACACAAATGATTCCTGTTTTTTTTTAAATTTTGAATTATGAAAATGAAAATCTATATGTTCAACCAATATCTTAAATGCCTACTTTTTTCAGGTTATCTTCTTTTTTTTATTTCTTCTATCTCCTTTTCTCAAAACACAAAGTCATTACCTGATTTTAAAATTTCAGAGGCACTGATGCCTATTGGAGCTTACTACTATCCTGAACATTGGTCGAGTACTCAGTGGTCGCGGGATATAAAACGTATGGCTGACTTGGGTTTTACTTTTACTCATTTTGCTGAATTCGCCTGGGCACAACTTGAACCGGAAGAAGGAAAATTTGATTTTGACTGGTTAGATGAATGTATAGCAACAGCAGCCAAAAACGGATTAAAAGTTATTTTGTGTACACCTTCTCCCACACCACCCGCCTGGCTTACAGAGAAGCATCCTGAAATACTTACTGTAAATGCCAATGGAATTACGCAAATGCATGGTTCACGCTTACATGTCTCTTACAATCATAAAACCTATTTATATTATGTAGGCAAGATTGTTAAAGAAATGGCTGAAAGATATGGAGATGATGAAAGAGTATGGGGTTGGCAATTAGACAATGAACCACATTATGGTGTTTTATATGATTATTCTCCCGCGCATGAGAAAGAATTTCAGAACTGGTTAAAAAACAAATACCTTCATATAGACTCATTAAATCAAGCTTGGGGAACTACCTTTTGGAGTCAAGTGTATAATCATTTTGAACAGATACACATTCCCAATGCTGCTCAAGCACCGCAAGGTGTCAACCCCCATGCCCTTTTAGATTTCCAAAAATTTAATGCCGCAGAATTAGCAGAAGCTCTGCGATACCAAGCTGAAATACTAAGAGAAAAAGTCAATCCTTCACAATGGATCACTACCAATTATGCTTATTTCAAATTCCTTCCTTCAGTCGATCCTTTTCTAAATAAAGAGGATTTGGATTTTGCCTCACATACTATGTACTTAACAAGTGGATTCCTTAGTGATCACGGTAGTTCATTATCACACCGGCTAGGAAGTGGGATGGAATTATCATTCTCACAAGAATTTGCTGAATCAATCAACGGTGCAACAGGTATTATGGAATTACAGCCCGGACAAATCAATTGGGGAGTAATTAATCCTCAACCCTTACCCGGTGCTGTGCGAATGTGGGTTTGGCATACTTTTGCATTGGGCGATCAATTTGCTTGTACTTATCGTTTTAGGCAACCACTATTTGGTGGAGAACAAACCCATAAGGGCATTATGGATACTGATGGGATTACAGTTGCAAGAGGCGGAAAAGAATATCTTCAGGTAATCAAGGAAATAAATAACCTACCTAAGACAAAAAAAGCACCCGATATACCAACCGCTTTAGCTGAAAGGAAAACAGCTTTTCTATGGAACCAATATAATTTGCTTGATCTGGAAAATCATAAACACCATGCAGATTGGAATACTTGGCAAGTGTACTATTCCTACTACCAAGCCTTAAAATCTATGGGAAGTCCGGTTACTTTTCTTTCAGAAGATGATACGTTCGATGCTAATTCATATCCCTTTATGGAGGTTCCTGCTTACCAGATCGTTAGCAAAAGTTTAGTTAAAAAATGGGAAAAATATGTAAATGAAGGTGGTCACCTGATTATCAGTACCAGAACAGGCTTAAAAAATCCAAAAGGTCATTTTTGGGAGACTAAACAGCAAGAACCTATTTGGAATTTAATTGGAGCAGAAATAAAATGGTTTGATCACTTGCCCGCTAGTTATCCGGGAAAAATCGAATTTGAGAATAATACTTACAATTGGCATGTTTGGGCAGATGTGCTTATCCCAAATACAAATACAGAAGTATGGGCATCACATGCAGATCAATTCTACGAAGGAAAAGCAGTAGCCACTCATAAGAAAGCACAAAGAAACGGTTCAGTAACCTATATTGGTGCAGTTTCTGACGATGGGATGCTAGAAAAGAATATCCTCAGAAAAATATTCAGTGATAAAGGTGCTGAAATTCTAGATATGCCTTATTATACTTTTACAGAATGGCGTGATGGCTTTTGGGTAACAGTCAACTACACTTCTACTACAATTACTGCCCCTATTTCTGAAAATGCAAATATTATTTATGGTGAAAAATCAGTAGCTCCCGGAGGAGTTGTTGTTTGGCAAGAATAAAAATTATGGAATTTAAAAGACGGGATTTTTTAAAGAAAGCAAGCATAGCTGCCGGGATGGTAACTGCTTCATCATTACTTTCTACTTCATGGAGTTATGCGAATAAAAAGGACTTTCATTTTTCCAATGAAGATGCCCCCGAACCAAATCCTGCACAAAAAGCTTGGATGGAACTAGGTTTTGGAATGTTTATTCATTTTGGTATTAATACTTATTATGACAGTGAATGGAGTGATGGCACATTAGACCCTGTAAAGTTTAATCCTGAACAGCTCGATACAGACCAATGGTGCAGCGCTGCCAAAGCAGCAGGAATGAAATACATTATCCCTGTTACAAAGCATCATGATGGTTTCTGCTTATGGGATACCAAATACACCGATTATTCAGTAAGTGCTACACCATTTAAAAAAGATGTATTGGCAGAATTAGCCAACTCAGCCCACAAGTACGGATTGAAACTAGGTCTGTATTACTCTCTATGGGATAGAAATAATCTATTACACAATACTAATGAACCTGCCTATATAGATTGGATGAAATTGCAACTAGAAGAATTATTGACTAAATACGGCGAAATTACTGAGTTGTGGTTTGATGGTTTCTGGAAAAAGCAAAGCCATGGATGGTCTAAAAAGATATCCGATGATAGCGGGGAAAATATTGCCAAAGATACTTCTGCTGACCGAGATGATAAATTCATTAAAGCTTGGAGAGAAGAAGGAGCATATCGCTGGCAGATGGATCATCTCTATCAATTCATCAAATCTTTACAAGCCGATTGCTTGATTATGAACAATCCTACTACAGCTTATCAAGGTGTTCCCTTGCATCCGGTTGATATTAGAAGTGGAGAAAAATATACTGATGTAAATAAAGACCGCAAAATATGGAATTGGTTAGGCAAAGATATTTATCTACCTCTACAAATTGAGACTACCCTTTCTGAAAAAGGCAATCCTAAATTTCCATCGGGAAACTGGTTTTGGCATGAATGGGATAAATCGGTGAAAAGTAAAAAAACAATACTCGATTATTTAGCAACCGCCAAAAAAATGCAGGCGAATTTATTATTAAATGCAGGTCCTTCCGCTTCAGGTAAACTACGTCCTGAAGATGAAAAACTGTTGTTAAGCTTACAAGACTAATTGAAATACCCTATTCATTTTAAGAGATTTTCAAGATGATAAAAATATTAGCCTACGCTCTCATAGTCATTATTTATGCTTCACAAAATAGTATTGCTCAAAATAATTTAGGGAAATACATTGGAGAAAAGCAGCTTTACTACGGAGCAGCATATTATCCCGAAACCTGGCCTGAAAATGAAATTAATAAAGATATTGAGCGAATGAAGGAACTCAATATGAATGTGATGCGCATGGCTGAATTCTCTTGGTCAAAAATGGAGCCTGAAGAAGGGAAGTACGATTTTGCCTGGTTACATAGCATCATTGAAAAACTGCATAACAATGGCATTGCCGTTATATTAGGAACACCTACAGCTACCCCTCCTGCATGGATGTGGGAAAAATATCCTGAAATTGCCCGTATTGATGACACTGGTCTCAAAACTATTCACGGTGCTCGTAGAAGTTGCAGCTTTACTAGTAAAATATACCAGAAGAAATCTGTACAGATTGTAGAGCTAATGGCTAAAGAGTTTGGTGAAAAACCCGGAGTGATTGGTTGGCAAACAGATAATGAGTTTCATGCATCAGCAGATTACAGTGAGGAAACCAAAGTTATTTGGCACCAATGGTTAAAAGAAAAATACCAATCTATTGAAAACCTGAATCAGCTTTGGGCAACTGCTTTGTGGAGCCAGACTTACCAAAAGTTTGAGCAAATACCGATGCCCCTGAGTAGAATCTGGCACCATCCTTCTTTACAATTAGAATGGAAAAGGTTTAATACAGAAATGGTAGTAAACTTTCAAGATTTACAACTTGAAGTTATCCGTAAACACTCCAAATTGCCCATCACCCATGATTCTATGCCGGGGCAATACCTCGATTACACCAAACTTTTTAAAGACTTGGATTATATGGCTGTTAATAACTACCATAGTTTTGAAGCCTATGATCGAATTATTAGTAATTACGATCGGATGAGAGGTTACAAGAAAGGTTTTCACTGGTTGTTCGAAACAGCTCCTAATAATTCGGGTGGTGGAAAAAAAGGCAATACTTGGTTCATTCATCAGCCTGATGGAAGCATGAAAGCTGCTTTAATGATGAATTATGCCTTAGGGGGTCAAGGTACTATGTTTTGGCTTTGGCGACAACAAAGAGCCGGACATGAGATGCCACATGGCTCTATCATAAATGCCTGGGGGAAACCTGTTGCTAATTATAAAGACCTCAAAAACTTAGGTGCATTTTTAAACGCTAGTAGTGATTTTCTAATGAATAATCCTGTCTCGCCTGCCGAAATTGCTATGGTTTACAGCCATGATTCTGATGCAGGCTTGAGAATTGAAGAATACACCAATGGATTGAAATATTATAATGAATGGACCTACAGATTTTATCTAGCTTTTCATGATAATTATTTACACCGAGATGTAATTAGTCCCACAGATGATTTTACTAATTATAAGATATTATACATACCCTTATTACCTATTGTGCCTGATTTAATGAGGTCAAAATTAAAGACCTGGGTTGAGAATGGAGGGATTTTAATAGCGGGGCCAATGACTGGTTATCGTACCAAGATATGGACCTCGTTTACAGATTATGCTTTGGGAGATTTATCTAAATGGTGTGGTATTGAAGTAGATTCAAGAATACCGATTGGACTTAAAAGAAGACCAGCAGAAATTCCCATAAACTTAAATTTCAGCGAAGGTATAAATTGGGATAAAGTAGAAGCAACAATCTGGTCAGAAGCACTTTCTTCTCAAAATGGAAAAATATTAGCTACCTATGAAAATGGCATGCATCACAAAAAAGCTGCTATTATAGAGAATCAAATTGGTAAAGGGAAGGTAATTATTTTAGGAACAGATCCGGGCAGAGATATTATAGCTAAAATATTAAATAAATATACTAAAGAAAAAAATATTGCTCCGCTATTGAATGGAGATAAAGGAGTGGTGGTGGTTCCCAGAAATGGTAAAGATGAAGGATTAGTAATAGTAAATATCGCTAATGAAACAAAGTCTTTAGATTTAGGTAATATCAATTATTTAGATATTCATTCAACAGAAAAAATTACAGATAAGCTGTCCTTAAAACCTTATGAAAGCCGAATCCTTAAGAAGCTATAAAACTACTGGCTCTTTATGAAATTACCTGCAAACTTAAAAAATGCCGTCACTGCCTTTAGGTTTGTGCGATATAAATATTCCTAGATTTGCAAGAAAAGCTGACAGGGTGAATTATCGTCACTGCTGGGCAAGACCCAAACCTCGATTCAATCCCTGTCAGTCATTTTCTAGAGCAAGTTTCATATAGAAATTTGAGTAAGACTCACTACCGTGACGGTCATTGTCAAAGGTTTTGAAAAAAGCTCTATCCATTTAAAGTTATCAAAGGTATGAATTTCAAAAGTTTTATAGGCATAGGATGCCCCGCATAGACGTAAGTAAAAAGACATTAGATGTGTCCATCCAGATCAATGATAAACATAGCTATCTAGGTAATTTCTCCAATGATAAAAAAGGGATATCAGCTCTAATAAGAGAAATGAAATCACAGGGACTTTCGCCCAAGGAAACCTTGGTATGCATGGAACATACCGGTATATATACCCATTTACTATTGGATATATTATACAATAAGCAATGGCAAATATGGCTTGCCCAAGCTGTTGATATCAAAAAATCGTTGGGTAACCAAAGGGGGAAAAATGATAAAGTAGATGCTTCAAGGATAACAGAATATGCCCAAAGGTTTCAGGATAAGGCAGTACTATGGCAGCCCCCAAGAAAGGAAATTATAAAACTCAGACATTTAGTAGCCCTTAGAGCAAGATTCAAGAAGGTAAGAAAGATGCTCAATGTACCTGTAAAAGAACTAGGAAAACTTTGTGGAGATGAAGTGATAAAGTACAATAATCATGTCATCAAGAGCCTGGACGCACAAATAAAGGAAGTAGAGAAAAAAATAGAAAAGCTAATCGAAGATGATGCCCACCTCAGGAGTATGCATGAAATAGTGACTTCTGTAGATGGTGTTGGTAAAGTGACCTCAGGGCAGATATTAGTACATACCAACGAGTTCAAAGATTTTGATAGTGCCAAAAAGTTTGCCTGTTATAGTGGCCGGCACCCCGGCGGAGTCGTGCCTTTCGATTTTAGTTCTGGGAGTAGTATTAGGAGTAAACCTAGGGTCAGTCATCAGGCAAATAAAAAGATGAAAGAACTATTACACCTTTCTGCTTTATCGGCTACTGTAATGAAAGGGGAACTCAATGATTATTACAATCGGAAAGTAGCTGAGGAAAAGAATAAAATGCTTGTCCTGAATAACATCAGGAACAAGCTTATACATAGGATTTTTAAATGTGTTAAAGAAAATAGAAAATATGAAAAAATTTATACTGCTATAGTTGTTTAATCCATAGAAATCGATGAACGGAAGTGAAGAATCGGACTGTCGACGCAGCAGCCTATAGGCTAGAGATTGCTTTCAGCCGAACTTCAGGCTCCGCCTTCGCAAAGAC
>JBCDJE010000057.1:0-11903 GCA_038748185.1 Bacteroidota bacterium | reverse complement strand
ATGTATTGCTGTTCTTTTGGGGCTAGCCCTCAATACTTATGCACAAGAACCCAATTTTTCAATGTATCAATACACACCTTTTTTTACTAATCCGGGTCAAATTGGTTTGGAAGAAAATATCGGCATTATGCTCAATTACCGAAATCAAGCAATTGATGTAGGTGACAATTTCACTACCTCTTCTGCCTCCTTATATTATCCTATAAATATTAATAAACATCGCTTAGTAATAGCCGGCAACTTCTTGAACGACCAAATATCTAATCTTGCCAAAACTAATGGTGGTTTACTAGGATTGGCATACAGCATTCGAACTTCTGCAACTTCTCAGTTCAGTCTAGGTTTGCAAGCCGGTTATTTTCAAAGAAACATCGATAATAATTTCACTACCGACGATCAGTTTGTAAATGGTGTATTTGACCCGAATGTTGTTTCTAGTGATGCCGTTTTAAATCAAAACACAAGTTATCCTACAATTAGTGGTGGGCTGTTTTATCAGATTTCAGATGAACGACATAGAGAAAAAGCCTTTTTAGGCGCTTCTATTTTTAATGCATTAGAACCCAATATCTCATTTGCAGAAATCAGCGATGATAATTTACCATTAAGTATAAAAGGTACTGCAGGTTATCGGATATATCAGGGAATGAATTTCTCCATTCTTCCCAACATCAGATGGATTAATATGTCTGGCAATAATTTTTTCAATTTGGGCTCCAGATTCGGCTATGAGTTGAGTAATTCGGAAGAAGGAGTTAAAAAAATTGAATTGGGTTTATGGTATAATACCAATGATTTAGGTGTTTTTTCCATTGCTTATGAGCAGCCTAGTTTCACATTTGGTGTAAGTTACGATACCCCAATTGGAGATAATTTGAATGTTGGACAAAATGGTATTTTTGAGTTAGCCCTATCCATTAGGTTAAAAAGAAAAAGTAAAGTTTATCGGACTGCGCAAGAACCAAAAGAACCCAACACTGAACTTGCATCAATTGAAGAGAAAAAAGAGGAAAATGCTATTATAATTGACCAGGTCGAAGAAGAAAAAATTGACGAGCCTATTGTTGAAGAGCCGATAGAAGAAACCATTATTACACCAATTACAGAAGAAGTGGTTAAAGAAACCCTTGTAACCAGCGCAGTGAAGCAGGTATTAAAACCGGAAGAGAAAAAGATTTTAGCTAAAACAGTAAGATTTAAGCTCAATTCTGACGAACTAGATGATAATTCAAAAAGCTTTTTAAATGAAGTAACAAATGTATTGACAGAGAATGAATGGCTA
The DNA here is from genome assembly GCA_038748185.1 of Bacteroidota bacterium. Classification (GTDB taxonomy): domain Bacteria; phylum Bacteroidota; class Bacteroidia; order Cytophagales; family Flammeovirgaceae; genus Chondrinema. Next base: position 10,621 of record JBCDJE010000057.1, on the reverse strand, counting down.
AAAGTTGAATTGGTTGGACACACTTGTGACTTAGGGTCAGAACAGTCAAATGATAAGTTATCATTTAAAAGAGCTGTTCAGGTAAGTAAATACTTACAGAATAGAGGCATTGATGAATCCAGATTTATAATTATTGAAAAAGGTGAAAAAGAACCTCTTGACAATACTCAAACTGAAGCTGCAAGAATAAAAAACAGAAGGGTAGAGTTTAGAGTGATTGAGTAAAGATTTTGCTTATTCTCGGTTTATGCGAAGCAACTCTTATTACAAACTGAATGGGATAGCATTTATAAAATTTTTTCTGCAAGGGCTCAAATTCTATCAATTAATTGTAGCCACGGATGAAAAATACCGTGGCTATATTTTTATAGCTATTATGAACTTTTTATCAATTACCTTTTACCCACCTATTTTGCCTTACTACACCACTTATTTTCTGCGATCCTAAAGCGCCAAGGAAGCAAAGCATCTTCTTCAGCATAATCAATCCCAACTCTGGGACTTGCTATCACTTTTTCATCATCGATATCTTCCCCATTGTCTTCTAACCATATCAAATCTCCATTCAGTTCAGTACCGTAATGACTCGTTTCAATGCCCATTGCTTTAGACATTACACCTGGTCCGGCAGTTAACCTATATTCCATTTTTTGCATGCCTCTCCTTTTGAGCATATAAGTTATACCTTCAACGGGCTCAATAGCTCTCACTAGTATAGCATCAGCTTTTCCTGTAGTATTGGTAACAATATTAAAAAGTGAATGAATACCATAGCACAAATACACATAAGCCTTACCCCCTTCCCCAAACATAATTTCAGTTCTTTTTGTCCTACGGTTCAAATGTGCATGACAAGCTTTATCACTAGCACCACAGTATGCTTCTGTTTCCACTATCTTTCCTATTGTAAAAACTCCTTGAATATTGGTGCATAATAGCTTGCCTAACATTTTTTGTGCTAGAAAAACAACATCTTTGTGTTGATAAAAATCTTTTGTGATTTTCAAAGCTGTAAATTTTAAAAAAGTGATTTTCGATTTTTTGGCTAATCTTCAAAGTCTAATCCTAACTGTTTTTTAAGAGTTATTAAGGATGGGTTTAGCTTTGCTAAATAATCAAACTTTTCTTTTGATGTATAGATACGTTTTTTGCCAATTTTAGGAGCTTCAATTTTAGCATCTAGGTGTATCATATCATTTCTGAGCGCTTCAGAAAGAAATTTATACAATTGAGGTTTAAATTTAACGAAATGCTCTTTTAATAGCTGATTGTGAAGCGTCACATTAATAGCATGTTTCCCTGAAAGTACAGGCTCACCATCTTCTAAAATCATTTTAAAAAATTGATTATTGCCAGCCAATTTATTTACCTCGATCTTTCCCCAAACCGCAGTTAAATCTTGCTGGTTAAAAATGGTAGTTCTTCTGGTAACATCAACAGTTTTAGTAGTAGTTATCTTCGACTTTTCCGCTTGCTCTTGTTGTATTTTTTCCCTAATCTTATCGATACTCATAGGAACTTGTGCCGTTTTTTTCAACGGAACTTTAAGCAAGGGTTTCTGCTTATCTTCACTATCTATTTTAGGGATTACATTATCTTGAAGAGACGTTGTATGAACAGAAACAGAGGCTTGTTCGTCATTAGAACTAGCTTTTTCAGGGGAGTGCTTCGTTAAACTACTTTTTTTTTTAACTCACCTGAACTGGCGAGGTCAATAGCGCTATTGATATAACACATTTTCAGGAGTGCTAATTCAACATGGAATCGTTGATTTTTACTCGTCTTGTAATGCAAGTCACATTGGTTGCCGATGTTCATGGCAGTAAGTAACAAAGACGTAGTACTTGCCTTAGCTTGGGTGTTGTATTTTTCTTTTACATTTTCTGCTACTTCTAACAAAGTAATAGTGCTAGCCTCTTTACATACCAGCAGATTGCGAAAATGCTCGCAAAGCCCTACAATAAAATTATGTCCATCAAAACCTTTACGAAGTATTTCATCGAATATGGTGAGACATGCTGTATGGCTCTCTTGTAAAATAGCATCGGTTATTTTAAAATAATAATCATAATCGAGAATATGCAAGTTTTTAATAGTCGCTTCGTATGCTATATGATTATCTGTTGAAAAGGTGACGATCATATCAAAGAGCGAGAGTGCATCTCTTAGCGCACCATCTGCTTTTTGGGCAATTAAATAAAGCGCCTCGTCTTCAGCAGTAATTCCTTCACTCTCAGCTACTGTTGCTAAATGAGCTGCTATATCCTGAATGCTTATTCTGTTAAAATCAAAAATCTGACACCGCGACAATATGGTGGGAATCACTTTGTGCCTTTCAGTAGTTGCTAAAATAAAGATAGCATAAGGCGGTGGTTCTTCTAAGGTTTTAAGAAATGCATTAAATGCTGCATTAGACAACATATGCACTTCATCTATGATATATACTTTATACTTGCCTGACTGTGGCGCATAGCGTACCTGTTCTACCAAGCTTCTGATGTCATCAACAGAATTATTAGAAGCAGCATCTAGTTCGTAAATATTATAGTCAAAATTTAACTTCTCTGTTTCCTCTTCACTAAGATTTTTGGGTGTATTTATCAGTTTTGCCAATATACGGGCACAGGTAGTTTTACCTACACCACGCGGTCCACAAAATAGAAATGCTTGTGCTAAATGGTTATTTTCTACTGCATTAGTCAGTGTTGTAGTAATGTGTTCCTGACCTACTACATTATCGAAAGTATTCGGGCGGTATTTTCTGGCAGAAACTACAAAATTTTCCATATCTCGTTAATCACTTATCTGTGATAAAGGCTCATCTATCTAAATTCTAAGATTGCAAATTAGTGATTATTACATTAAATCAAGGTGCAAAATAGTAGTACTTTTTATAGTATTGGCTATTTTTTTGAGATTCCTATCACTTAAATGAATTCAACAATAGTGCTTTAGTTTATTTGAATATTTGTTGATCAAAACATATTACTTTTCACTTGTCCAACCATTCTTTAAATAAAGGTGCCTTGTGGCTGCTAACTACTATTTCATCATTTGTGTGTGGATTGAGTTCAATTTTCAACCGCCCCTTAAAATAAGGATAAATATTTTGCGTGGCATCGATATGAATCAAATATTGCCTGTTTATCCTAAAAAAAACATCTGGATCCATCATTTCTTCTAACTGCTCTAAAGATTGATTTACCGCATATTTTTTATTGTCATAAGTGATAATAAAAACTACCTTATCTTCAGAGATAAAAAAGGCTATTTCGTGGGCTTTTATTGATTTTATCTTTCTTCCGTATTTTACTAAAAACCGCTGCTTATATACCTTACTTTCTTTACCTAATAATCCTATTAACTGGTCAATCTTGGCATTTCTCACTGTTTTTTGAAGTGACTTTGACATGTCGTTTAGTTTTGCCATAGCTTCTTCTAACTTGTTATAACGCACAGGTTTTAGCAAATAATCGATGCTATTTACCTTAAAAGCTTCAATAGCGTACTCATCAAATGCAGTAGTAAATATTACAGGGCATTTCACTTTTATTTCACTAAAGATTTCGAAGGAAAGCCCATCGCTTAGTTGTATGTCAGCCATAATTAAATCGGGCTCATTGTGCTCACTTAACCACTCTAAAGATTCCTCTACTGAAGGTAGTAAAGCTACCACTTCGTTTTCATCACTGTAGCGCTCCAGCATCTGTTTCATTTTTTTTGCAGCTAACGCTTCGTCTTCAATAATTACAATTTTCATGATTTATCAAGGCTTAGTAAGGGGATACTAACTGTAAAATAAGCACCATTATCGCTTACTTTCAGTTCTTTATTAGTTACATAACTTAATCTTTTTTTTAAGTTATAGAGTCCTGTATCGCCCGGATTACCGGGTTTTTGGGTTTTCCTTTGAATATTATTTTTTACTACTAAGTAGGTTTCACCTTCATTAAATAATTCTACACAAAGTGGTGTTCTAAATGAGAGTTTATTGTGCTTTATCGTATTTTCAACTAATAATTGTAGTGCCATAGGAGGGATCATCTTATTTCTTAATCTAATATCCACATTACTTTTTATAATGAGTTGGTTTTCAAATCTTTTTTCAAGAATATGGAGATAGGCTTCCATAAAGTCAAGTTCAGTATTTAAACTTACTGCTTCTGTGTCTTTGTTTTTTAAAACATATCTGTAAACTTCTGAAAAATTATCAAGAAAATCGAGTGCTGCCTCATTATAAGGTTCAATTAAAGAAGATAAAATATTGAGGTTATTAAAGAGAAAATGTGGATCGATATGACTCTTCAACGCTTTTAGTTCTGAGAGCATATTTTCCTTTTCTAAAGTATTTTTTTCTATAGTAACTTTTTTCCATTTTAGCATAAAGTAAATACCAAAAAATATTGAAAACACTGGTAGCAAAAACAGAACACCATAAATATTGAGCAATACGAGCTGGTAAATATCAGGAGGAAGTAATGTAAATGCCGATTTAAATATATAGTAGGTAGCATTTACTATCATTAGCGTGTATATACCGCTAATTAACAACTGTAGGTAAAGCCTTTTGGCCATATTACTGGCCCAAGGTAATAACCTGTCAAAAAGGAGATAAATTCCATAATTACCTATCCATAACAACAGAATTACACTTAAAATCCAGGTAGTCGCTAAATAAAATACTGGAGCAATTTCAGACGATTGTTCCTGAGGAGGTCCTTGTATATAGAAATAAATACTAAAACCTAGTAAAAAAATTAGCGATATCACTGCAATTCTCAGATACGACAATTTATGGTCATTATTTAAAATTTAATACCCTTATATTACGCCAAGAGACATATATGTTTTTTCTATTATAAGTATCAATAATCACCCCTTGATTTTCAGAAGTAACATCGGCATGCCCACTTAATAAGAGTTCTTCTCCGTTTTTAAGACACACTTTTACATAATTAAAATTTTGTTTTTTAATACTGCCTATATGCTTAAAAGGAATAAAATATTCCATATTATTATGGCTCCCGTCTAACACTTCGAGTGTTAAATATTCATCTAGGTCATATACCACTCTCCCTAAAAAAGTATTACCCTTTTTATCGGTAACCGTACCCTGTATATAGTGGGTAATAAAAAAATCCCGGTAATACATAGGATGTTCCGGGGCTTTTAAAAACTCTGCAGCTATAAGTTCTTCCCAATGGATAAGTACGTGTCCAAAGTTTTTTTGCTTTACTAATATTCCTTTACTCCTTCTACTTACATCTCTGTGATCATTTAGAAATATTTTCTCTCCTGTTTTCATAGTTACTAAAGCACCATCTCCTTCAACTTCAATCTTCTTTATCCTACCAAAAGCTACATTTACCTTTTCTTCTTTTTGTAAACCTTTGAGCTTATCGGTACTTACCCGTTTTTGTAGATTCCAAGCAATAAAACCTTCATAAGTTCCATTAGTTGTTTCAACTTTCCCATATATTGGCGTTCCTAGCTGGCTATATCTCCCCTCAGGAAAAGGAAGAAATTGTATTTTATCTATCTGTCTCCAATTAATTCTCTGCCTCACACCTGCAAAAGAAAAAACATTTATTGCAGAGCCAATATCGTTTTCGCTACTTTTACTTATAGCTATACGTTGTCCGTTTTTAAAAATAATTCTGGCTTTTGTATCAGAAATCGCTTGAATTTTATCAATATCTCCGAACTGGCACTTAAATGTATATCTTGTATTTTGCCCTCTGTTTTCCCACAATTGCATAAAGCCTAAGTTAAAATGATCGAAAACAGAATTTTTACTTTTATCTATCTGCTTTTTTACTTGTTCATTTATGCCAAACGGCGCCCCCTCTTTCGTACCAAAAAACATATCATCCCACATTAATTCTTCATTTCCCCAACGAATCTGCCCTTTCACTTTTTCTCCATTTTTAAGCCATACCTCTCCATATAAGAAACACTCACTGCTTTGGCTGTATAAGACACCTACCTTACACAGTAAAACAGTAACAAATAACGCAATATGAACTTTAGTCAAAAACATTAACAGGTTGAGAAAATCCTACTAATTAATAGGTATTCTTTTATTAGGCATATTCTTGTAACTTACTATAAAAGATTTGCTAACTAGGCATTGAATAATATTAATTGTTAAAAATTTTCGTACCTTTTAAATAGGTGTTTTGAGGGAGCATGAAAGGAGTATATTATTTGTATTTTGGTTATTTGTGAAAGAAATAGTTGCAAACCTAATATATCCTAAGAAATATTTCTGTGAAATTTTAATTGTTTTGATCAAACCTTTAGACTTTCCCTTAAATCAAATATTTTAAAATCATTTAATAAATATTCAGTCTTCCTTTGTGTAGTATAATACAATTGTTTCACCAGTAACAAGAACAATAGTAATTAGCTTACAAAAAAGATAAAAGCATTGAGTACCTGAAAAAGGAAAAGTAATGTTTGAGTACCCTAATTATAAATCCAGAAAAAAGTGTATCTCCTTTTCCGGTCAATAGTTGAAATTTCCTTTTCCAGAAGGCTTTTCAATAAACTGTCTACTTTTATCAAATCCTTTTTTTAAATTAAAATTTGAATACCCTATTATTTTTTTACTACAAAAAATTAGTATTTGTGAAAAAACTTATTTCAATCATACTCTTTTGTATCCTGTCTCCTTTTTATTCTCAAGCTCAGGAACTACCAAATATCTTAGTATTTATAGCTGACGATGCTGGATGGCGAGACTTTGGTTGTTATGGTAATGCAAGCATTAAAACACCTAATATCGACCTTCTCGCCAGTAGTGGCTTAAAAATGAATAAAGCTTTTCTTACAAGCCCACAATGCAGCCCTTCTCGTACCAGTTTACTTACTGGTCAATTCCCTCATACCCTTCGTACAGAAGATTTACATACACCATTAGCTGAAAATTATCGTATTATTCCTAACTATTTAAAAGAGAAAGGATATTACTCAGGTCTTATTCGCAAAGCACACCTTGGGCCTCATGCAATTAAACAGTTTGATTTTTTTGAAGCAGCTTCTGATGAAAGTCAACTTGAAGCGTTTCAAAAGTTTCTAGATAATGCAAGCGAAACCCCTTTCTTTATGTGGTATGCTTTTATCGATCCGCACAGAGATTATCAAGAAAATACCATAGCAGTACCTCACAAAGCAAAAGAAGTAATTGTACCGCCCTACTTAGCAGATACACCCAAAACAAGAAAAGATATCGCTCTTTACTATGATGAAGTAGCTCGCATGGATAAAAATATTGGTATTGCCGTAGATGAGCTTAAGAAAAGAGGCATCTTAAATAATACACTCATTATTTTCCTTTCCGATAATGGTAGTCCTTTCACTCGAGCCAAAGGCACATTATATGATGCAGGCACAAGAACACCACTTATTTTTCATTGGCCAGAGAAAATTAAATCTGTTCAAAATAATAACCAATTGGTTTCTGTAATTAATCTTGCTCCTACTATTTTAGATGTTGCAGGTATTCCTCAGCCAAAAGATATGTTTGGTAAAAGCATGTTGCCCTTGTTTGAAGGAAAAACTTTTGAAGCTGATAATTATGTATTTAGTGAACGGAACTGGCACGATTGCGACGAACATATAAGGTCAGTTCGCACCGATACTTTTAAATTGATTAAAAATGCCTATATAGAGTGGCCTCACGGCACTGCGGCTGATCTGGCTTCAAGTCCCTCTCACCAAGAGCTCCTCCAACTAAAAACCGAAGGAAAATTAACCGATGAACAGTTATTAATTTTCCAATCACCAAGACCCGTAATTGAGTTTTATAATGTAATGGAAGACCCCGAAGAGTTTAACAACTTAGCAGGAGACCGTAAGTACAGAAATATAATTAGAGATTTACATAAAGTATTAAATAATTGGATGAAAGACACAGATGATTTCATCCCAAATAAAAGAAGAAGAATGGATGGAACTGATAGGGTGAATGGCGCACTTTTTTACCACCAAATGCTTCCACCTCTTTATAATGAATGGTAAATATTTAATAGATAGTACAAAATTAGGAAAAGTTAGATATTGTATAAATATGAGGTGCTATTAATTTAATGTACTATACCTTTTTATAAATCGGTGTGATATTTTATAAAAATTATAGGTTTCAGCCTTCCACTTTAAACTAATTGTAAGTCAGCATTTATTAGCAAATAGGATTTTGATAAATTGTTTGACTTCAGCCTTGCTTTCTATCCATGGATTAAAGCACTGTGGTAATAGCGCTTATAAAAATAGTTCGCCGAAGTTTATAGTAGATAAGATTTTTGCTATACCTAACATTTCAGTTTAGCATAAACTACAACCGTTTATCAAAAAAATTAGTACCAGTTTAAGTTTAAATTTTTTTTAAGGATAGAAAAGCTTAAATTCAAAAATCTAACTATCCATTTAAAAGTAGTTTTGTTCTTTATCGCTTGGTTTCCAAATAATTCATTTTGTAATGAAAACAAAAAAAATACTAGCCAGAGTTTTACAAGTAGGGGGTATATTTATGGGCAGTGTACTTACAATCATTGCATCATCAATACATAATCCTTCAGAAGGGTTTGCACCAGCTATTCTCGGTCTTTTAGGATTAGCTATCGGTAGTAGCGTTTGGTTAAAAAGAGAAAGGACTAATAGAGAGCAAATCAATTTAATAAAATACATAGTAAATAATCATGGTAGAGCTACATTAAGTGAATTGGTTATTGCTTTGGATTTCCCTGTTGAAAAAGTAAAAAAACTGGTAGATAAATTGCAGAAGCATGGTGCTATTACAGTAGAAGTTTCTCAAAGAGGTGAAATTATTTATTGTTGTTCTGATATAATTACCATTGAAAGTGAATATGATTCAACGTCTTACTAATTAGCTTGTAGTATTTAGTAAGAAACACATTGGTATTCTCCCCTAAATTGACCTATGAACAACGGAAAATAGTGGAACTAAAGAAGAAGTTTATAGATGTTGAAATAAAGTATGATTGTTGCCCCCGTATCTTAAAAGGCGATTGTCTTGTCCTGAAATAGGTTTACACAAAAGTGTATAAGATGAAAGAGGAGAAACAGAGAATATATTACTCGAACAGCCTAAGGAAATATTGAATCAGCCAATCAACTTATTATAATAATGAAAGACCACATATGAGTGTTGGTAATCTTGTTCCTGAAAAATTGTATGAATTAAACCTGAAAACAAAGCAGTTATAGAAAAATTCTTACAAAGAAAACACTACCTACTAATAAGCAATTCGTAATAATGTCTACTATACAGGTATATATAAAGAAAAGATAGTCATTCATAAAGCCGCAGGAGTTACAAGTCTTAGCGGATTGGAACAAGAATTTGTTGGTAAGCTGGTTTTCGTTGAAGTGAGCACAGTTCCGGAAAACCTTGAAGTAGCGGTATTATATGATGTAGAGAATACTGCTCCAACAGAGGTAGGTGATTATTTGCTAGAAGCCAATATTGTTGATAATAATTACGAAGGAAATGCAAGTGCCACTTTAAAGGTTATGGAGGTGATAGGGTTAGATGACAATGATGTCACTCGAAAGCTAGTTGTATATCAGAACCCTACTTTTGGTCAGCTACTTATTGAAGATAATTCTGATAGAGCTGATGATGCTAGTTTGCTATTGTTCGATACCCAGGGCAGATTTTTGAGAAGTTATTTTAAAAGTAAGCTGGCAGAACAAATAACCATTGATTTATCGGATCAGGTTCCTGGTAAGTATTTCATATACTATATGAAGCAAGAAAAAATCGGAGTTTTAAAAATCGTAAAGTAGTGATGAATACCTAAAGAAAATAGGGGTTCTGAAATCATATAATAATGTGTTTCAACTTGTTGTAGCATATTGTGATATGACTAATTTTAATTGGAGAGAATATTGGAGAAGTAATTTTGATATTTTCATTTGAAAAAAAAATAATCGTTGATAAAAAAAACAGTCCACTTTACGATAATAGCAAACCATATTGGTATTCGTCACAGGTGACTCCATTTTTGATAACCGCTTTTTTGGAAATGCCTTCTTGTTGAAATCCGGCTTTTTCCAGCACCCGCATGGAGGCTTTGTTAAACGCAAATATGCCTGCGTAAAAACGGATAAGGCCGAATGTTTCTTTGCCATAAGCTACTATTTGTCTAACAGCTTCTGTAGCAATGCCCTTTCCCCAGAACGGCTCGCCCAACCAATAGCCAATTTCTGCACTCAATCGGTATACATCGGTTTGAGGAATAATGCCGATAGTTCCTGCCAATTCTCTATAGTAGGTAATAGCGAAGTTTTTAACAGGATCATCTTTTAAACATAAATTAATAAAAAATTCAGCGTCTTCTTCTGAGTAAGGATGTGGTAAATAATCCCGTACATTGTCCCAAATTTTTTTGTTATTGCAAAGTTTAGCTAATGCTATTTTATCTTTTTCTGAAAATGGGCGAAGGGTTATTGGGTTGTTTGACATGAAATTTAGCATAGTTTAGCAGCAGAAATAACTATTAGAATAGTATTAGCTTCTGAAGTAAATATTGTTGGAAAAACTATTCTAAGTACATGACAAAAATAGCGTAATTGCTTTACGAATCACTTTATCGAT
>JBCDJE010000056.1:0-12082 GCA_038748185.1 Bacteroidota bacterium | reverse complement strand
GTTTGTGATGTTTTACTATCTTATATAATAAACATGGCAATGAAAAAATCATATCTGGTAGAAGCTTTAGAAGTGCTACAAGACAGAGCGCATTTTTTAAAAAGGTTAAATGAAGATAGCTACAGAGGAAATATTGTACTTGCTCAAATACTCCTAATATTCATATTTACATTTTTTTATGGAGTGATTATGGGGAGCTACAATAGTTTCGAGCAAGCTGTTTCTACAGGCCTAAAATTGTGGTTGCTATTTATGCTGACTTTACTTATTTGCTTCCCCTCATTTTATATTGTGCAGCTAATATTAGGATCTAAAATAAAGATTGGACAGTTGGTTATTATTCTTTTAGCAGGGTTTGTAATGGTTTCTGTTACTTTATTGGCTTTTGCTCCTATTGTTTTATTTTTCCAGCTTTCAGGAGATAATTACCACTTTTTACAGTTATTACATGTTTTTGTATTTGGCTTTTCGGGTGTATTTGGAATGAAAGTAGTTTTAGATGCGTTAACTGCTCTTTTTGAAGGACAGAATATTTATCCAAAAGTTGGTTTGACGGTATTTAAAATTTGGGTGATCATATTTGCCTTTGTAGGTATGCAACTATCTTGGAATATGCGTCCGTTTTTAGGTAATAAAAATATGGATTTCCAGCTATTTAGAACTGAGACAAAAGGTAATTTCTATGGAGCAGTATTCTCTTCAGTGGGTAATTTACTTGGTGTTAATTCTGGAAACAAATCTTCTGGTAATCCTAAAAACGATGAACTAGAAAATTATGATAACAAGAATATAAATGACTTAGATTTAAAAAAAGTAGATAGCCTCAAACAATCCAAGTTTAACGACTCAAAGGTTGAGACAGATAATTAATATGAGTTTCAAACTAAAAATAGAAATTGATAAACAATAGGTTTTACTTCTAAATCTATATTCTATATTGAAAAGCATGGAAAATATAATGACAATAGAAGAAGTTGCTAATTACCTGAAAATGAAGCCTCAGACTATTTATATTTGGGCTCAAAAAGGGAACATTCCAGCAGTGAAGCTTGGTAAGGAGTGGCGATTTAGAAGAGATGTGATAGATGAATGGTTGAATCAACAATTTGATGAAAAATATAAACCACTTATTGAGAAGCTTCAAACAAAGCAACAATCTAAATAAACTTTTTATCATAAAACATTTCCCTCAAATATTTTACACTTTCACAACAAGCTAACAACATTCAACAACAACTCACTGGCTTGGCGGTCTATTTCACTTCATCTTGCAAAAAGAAACTAAAACTTATTTAAAGATGAAACGACCATGAGCATGATTATTTGCGAATGGTAAGTTCCATCTGATCACTAAAAACAATTGTAAACAGATGAAATCAAAGAATTTAATTATCGCCTTTTTATCATTGATGTTTTTTTCACTAAGATCATATGCACACAATGAAGCTGACCCAATTAAAGAAGTAAAAAAAGTGGCTGAAGCCTTTATTAAGGTCGTAGATAAGCACAATGCATCTGAACTGAAAGCATTATTACACCCCAATATGGTACAATTTGTAAGGATGGGTGAAAAACTAATTCCCATGACAGCTGATGCTTATATTCAAATGACTGTTGATAAAAAAATTGGTGGTATCCCAAGAAAAATCACTCACAAATCTGCCAACATTATTCGGGGTGAAACTGCTGATGTAGTTTTAAAAGCGGTAAGCGAAGAGTATGATTTTATGTACCAGCTATCACTGGCAAAAAATGGTAACGACTGGGTAATCGTAGGCATATTAGTAGATATTTTAAAAGTATGAAACGAACATGAATTTTCATCATTCCAACTTCACACAAAAAGAATGATTAAAATTTATGTGAGCTCTATATGACCACTTAAAACAATTATAAACAGATGAAAAGCTGTATATTAATATGTTTGATAATTTTATCTCCTTTTGTGCTATTGGCACAGAAGGAGGTAACTGTAAATGGGATGAATTTTTCTTATCAACTAAAGAAAGATTACATTGAAATAGAATTAGCCGCGCCTACTTCAGGTTGGGTTGGCGTAGGATTTAATGCTAAAAATGATATTGTTAACAGCGATCTATTCCTTTTCCACATTGTTAATAACAAGGTAGAAGGACGTGATATGTTTGTAGAAAGTTTTGCTAATCCCAAAGATGATACGGCATTAGGAGGAACTATGGATATTAAAAACCTAAGAGGAACAGAAAAAGATGGCAAGACTAAAGTTATATTTGAGCTGCCTTTTCCTTCAATTGATCAATATGATTTCAAACATAAAATGAGTAAGGAATTTTGGTTAATTCTAGCATATTCAACTCATGACGATTTCGATCACCATTCTGCTATGAGAAAACATATTGTTTATAAATTTGATGAATTAGATTAATGGTACAAAATGTTTAAGCTTACCAATTGGAATATTTTTTACAACTTTCTGATTTGGTCAATTGTGGCTATGTTTACTGCTACGCAGCTTTACTTGAAAGCTATACAAAGTGGCGAAGAGCAATCTTGGATAGCTGTTTTTAAAATACAACTTCTGGTTTGGTGGATATGGGGAGTAATTACACCCTTTATTTTTTGGTTGGGTAATAAATTAAGAATAGATAAGAGGAGCTTTTTGCGAGGTTTAATTATTCACTTGCCCATAGCTTTAATTATTGTAGTTTCCTATCTTGCCATGTATGCTATTGTATGGTTGTTAGGTAGTTATGGAAGCATTAATGTAGAAAGCTTTAGAAATATCTTTATTATTTTATTTCTTAATCTATTCCACTGGCATCTGTTTATTTATATGGCTATCATAGGCATTGTACATGCCCGATTGTACTATATTGAGTCTAGAAATCGAGCCTTAAGAAGCCTAAACCTTGAAAAACAGTTACTTGTAGGGCAGTTAAACCTTTTGAAGATGCAGCTTCAACCACATTTCCTTTTTAATACTTTAAACAGTATAGTAAGTTCTATTCATCAAAAAAAGACAGATGTTGCTGCTAGTATGACAACAGAATTAAGCGAGCTACTCAGAATTTCTCTAGCCGGTTCTGATAAGCAAGTTGTTTCACTCAAGCAAGAACTACATCATGTAAAAACTTACTTGAATATTGAGAAACATCGCTTTAAAGATTTAGAAGTGAACTACCAAATTCCCGAAAATGTATTGGGCATTGAAGTTCCTAATTTCTTTCTGCAACCTGTCGTAGAAAATGCGATTAAACATGGTATTTCTAAGAAATCAGCAGCCAACTTTATAGAGCTAACGGCTACTCAATATAAACAGGCTGTATGCTTTACAGTATATAATGAAGGTCCTCCATTCTCAACTTTAAAAGAAGGCATTGGGTTGTCTAATATAAAAAAAAGACTAAAAGCAATGTTTGGTGAAGAAGGGATTTTATCTATTCAGTCGGAACGTGAAGGGGTTTTGGTAAGTATTGAAATACCAGTGTCATGATTTATAAGGTAGCTATTGTAGATGATGAAGAAGATGCAAGGGAACTAATTAAAATTCATCTTTCCCGGCAATCGGAAATGCAAGTGATTGGTGAAGCCAAGAATGGTGCAGAAGCAATTGAGTTAATCAAAGAAAAAAAGCCTGATATAGTATTGCTCGATATTCAAATGCCTGAGTTTAATGGACTTGAAGTAGTTTCAGCACTTTCTGGTACTCCTCATTTTATTTTCATTACAGCTTACGATCAATTTGCGGTGAAAGCTTTTGAGCTAAATGCTGTAGATTATTTGCTCAAACCATTTACTGATATTCGTTTTGATGAATCACTAAGGCGTGCTAAAGAAATAATCTTACAGGGAAGAACTGAAAAAGATGTCTATGTTATGTTGTTGGAAGAAATAAAAAATCATCAAACTGTTTCTAACCAATTTATTAAGCGACTTGCCTACAAGGCAGGGGCTAAAACATCTTATATTAATATTGATGACATTGTGATGATTGAAGCGGCAGATCAATATGTAGATGTGCATACAAAAGCAAAAAAATATTTGCTTAGGCAAAGCATGGACTATTTAGAAGAAATGCTAGATCCTCAGATTTTTTTTAGAACCCATAGATCTTTCATTGTAAGGTTGAGTGAAGTCGATTCAGTAGAGCAATATCAGGCAAGAAATTTATTAGTACATTTAAAAAATGGGAAAACAGTGAAACTTAGCAGTATAAGGAAACAACTATTTCAAAATAGACTGGGTATTGGTTAGTATAAGATCATACTTAAATTAAATATGCTTTGCTAATCTTACCTCATGGTTTCAACGGTTTTTTGCTACTATAACACATACTTGCAAAGAATTACCGATTTGAATAATCTTCTATAAAATTCGAAATGAAATCATTGATATGTTTCTTATTCTTATACTCTTCTTTCACTACTAAATAGTGCGTTCTTTTTAATCCATACTTTCCAATTTTTTTAAAAACTATATCATCCGAGATTTTAAAAGATTTTAATGTCCATTTAGGTAAACACATTACACCCATATTGGCGTGCACCATTTCTAATGATACTTCGGTAAAGGGCACAGCAGAGATTTTTCTAGGTGTGATTTTATTGGGTTTGAGGAAATGCTCATAAACAGAGACACTTTCTAATGGAAAAGAATTAATTAATAAATGTACCTCTGAAAAATGACTGGCGTCTAAATATTCATTTTCGTTGAGATAACTTTCTTTATGAATGACAACAAAAATCTCATCTTCAAAAACAGCTATACTTGATAAAGCATCTGTGGTAGGTTTTGAAGTAACAATAGCGATATCGATTTCATCAGATAAAATTTGCGACATGGTATGATCACAGGCATCTAAATTTAAATCAACTTGAATTTCAGGATATAGTGCTGCCATCTTTTGTACAAAAGCGGGAAGACCATGAAAGAATGAATGGCATTCTGTGCTTACTCTAATCGTTCCTTTGGAGCCTGCCTTTATCTGGTGTATGTTACTAAAACCCTCGTCTATAGATTGGAATAAGCTATTAGCTAACTTATGTAATTCCTTGCCCTCAGGAGTAAGCTGCCATTTATTTCTGGTTCTGTGAAAGACTTTAAAACCTAACCTTTCTTCTAGTTCTCTTAATTGGTGGCTTAATGCTGATTGCGTAAGAAACAGTTTCTCAGAGGAGTAAGCGATGTTTCCTTCTTCGGCAATTGTTTTTATTAACCTAAAATATTTCAGTTCCATGCTTACAAATATAGTTTACTAAGCAGTAACACTATATGAAAAAATTTCAACAAAGCCTTCAAAATTCTTCAACTATAATATTAGCAAAATGGGTAGGGTTACAGGTAATTTTGAAAATAATGATTGCTATTGAGCTTCAATCATTCAAAAATAAAACTCAAAAAACTATGCGATACCATTTAGTAATGCAAACCATTCTTTTGAATGCACTCAGAGAAAGCGATACTTTAACTCATCGTGAATGGAATGAAAAACCATCTGCTAAAAAATGGTCAAAAAAAGAGGTGCTCGGTCATCTGATTGACTCTGCCTACAACAACCACCAAAGAATTATCCGATTTGAAGCACAAAAAAACTTGTGTTTTTATGGATATGATCAAGATGATTGGGTAATAAAAAACAATTATCAGCGCAGAGATATAGGTGAGTTATTAAAAAATTGGGAAATTACTAATAGACATTTGGCTGCACTAATAGAAAGCATTCCTCAAACATTGATGCATAAAGAATTCATACATCATAATCTCCATCAGATTTGTATGAACAAATTTCCTGCTGACAAAAAAGCCACATTGTCTTACTTAATTTGGGACTATTTATTTCACTTGGAACACCATCTTGTACAAATTCTTCCTAATTATGAGAAAATACATACGGCTTTAAAAAGACCCGGTAAAGATATTCAGTGTAATAGGATAAAAACAGCTGTTTCTTGGTGGGCTATTAGATGAATTAAAAATTAATGAAATGAAAAAACAAATGAAAGTGATTGGATTGATTGGCGGGATGAGCTGGGAGTCGTCAAAAATGTATTATGAACTTCTTAACAGAAGAGTAAAAGAATTACTAGGAGGCGCTCATTCTTGTAGAAGTATCATGGTATCAGTAGATTTTGCAGAGATTGAAAGGCTTACTTTTGAAAATAAATGGGCTGAAATTGGGAACATGATGGCTACTTGTGCCAAACAGTTGGAAGAAGGAGGTGCTGATGTAATTTTGCTTTGTACTAATACGATACATTTGGTCAGTGATGCGATTGTTCAAAATGCGAATATTCCTTTTTTACATATTGCCAAAGCTACTGGAGAAGCAATAAAAAGGAATAGACTACGAAAAGTGGCTCTTTTAGGAACAAAATTCACAATGGAAAAATACTTTTATACGAAGGTATTAAAAGAAAAATATGACATAGAAGTGCTAATACCGTCTAATGAAGAAAGACAGATAATCCATGATATAATTTATAAAGAGTTGGTATTAGGGCAATTCAAAGAATCTTCTAAAGAGCAATGTAAAGAGATTATTAAAAAACTTCAGTATAGAGGTGCTGAAGGTATAATATTGGGTTGCACAGAGTTGCCTTTGTTAGTTTCGGATGCTGATACAAGTATACCATTATTTGATACGGGTAAAATTCATGCCTATAAAGCTGTTGACTGGGCTTTACACAGTGAATGATTTACTTTTTAGACATTGTTGCTTATTTTGGATGTATACTTTTTATAATATGAAGTTGTCTAAAATAAAAAATGATGTATTAATCTAGTTGATTTATATATAATTTGGCATAATTACTAAAAATGGTTTATTTGTTTTGTTAACTACTTTTCAAAATTCTACTTCCCTCAAATGATAGCTTTTTTTTCGAACTCGAAAATATAAGATTACAGGTCTTTTTGAGGAAAAGAATAATATTTTGGATAAAAGCATTTTTACAGTATAACTACTTTAGACAACTTCTATAGATGAAAATAAGTTTTTTAATATATTTTTTGCTTACATTAATTGCCTGCCAAACAGTAAAAAAAGAGGAAGAAAAGCAAAAGGTTGAATTTGTATCTACTGAAATTGATCTCCCACAAGAAGCCATTTCGTTTTCAGGGAAACCACTATATCGCAAAGCTATTGATGAAGCAACACTCAAGAAAACCGATAGTATCATTCAATCACTTCAACAAAAACCAGAATTATTAGAAGAAGATTATATTGCTTTAGGAAGCCATTACATTGCTACTAATAGGTTTCGCGACGCTATTGCTGTTTATACAAAAGGCCTTGCGTCATATCCTACTTCTTTTAAATTATTGCGTCATAGAGGGCATCGGTTTATCAATGTGAGAGAACTTGAAAATGCTATTGTTGATCTAAGTAAGGCAAATGACTTGATTGGCGACGAAAATGAAAAAATATTAGAATATGATGCAAAAGGGAAACCTACAGGGAGTTATCAATACTGGATTTGGTATCATATAGGGTTGTATCACTTATTGAATGAAGAATATAAAAAAGCGGCTGAGGCTTATAATACCTGTCTTAGTTTAGCAATGAATGGAAAAAATAATGTGGGTGTGAGTGCTTGGCTATACACTGTTTATCAGAAAATGGGTGAGTCTGAATTAGCAAAAAGAGCTATTGAGACAATAACTAAGGATTATGATACCGATAGAGAACATCCATATTTTAAAAGAGTGATGCTATATAAAGGCAATCTTAAGCCACAAGATATTTTGAATGTTAACAAGCCTGTTGAACAATGGACTGCCAGAGATATTACGATTGCCTATGGGGTAGCCGATTGGTATTCCCATCAACAAGATACCAATGTAGCTGAGGGCATTTATGAAAAAATTCTTCAAACCCCTCATTGGAATGCTTGGGCTTATGTAGTAACGGATAAAATAGTAGCTGAATAGCATTCTTAATTAATAACAAATACAGTTAAATTGTAGATAGTAAAGTCTAAATTAAAAGATAGCTTCTTACATAAAGTTTGTTTAATTCATCTATTTCCTTTTTCTCAATAATTAATAAAAAAGACTTATTGTAACTACTAGGAAAATCATAGCGTCAAATCTGAGAGATTTGCATAAACAATGATGCTATGATTAGAAATTATCTAAATGTTGCCCTCCGAAACTTGAAAAGACATAAGGTTTATATGTTGATTAATACTTTAAGTATGGGAATAGCCATGGCTTGTTGTATGACAGCTTATTTACTTGTTGCCTATAATCTTGAATTTGATGATTACTTTATTGATGATAAGATAAAAGATATCGTGAAGGTTATGCATCATATAGAGCCCTCAACTGGTAAGCAATATCAAGAATTGGTTTGTCCAATGAGTTTGGCCCCGCAAGCTGCTCAGGAAATCTCTGGTATTGAGAGTTTTACACGATTTTGTAGACTAAATAGCATTATTAATTATGAAGGAAATGCCTTTCATGAAAATGTACATTTTGCTGATCCTTCTTTTTTTGAGATGTTTGATCTAGGTTTAAAAAAGGGAACTTATAAAAACTTCGAAAGTCAAAACTCTATTTTTCTGAGTCAAAAATTAGCCAAAAAATATTTTGCAGGGAAAAATCCGATAGGGGAAATTATAACTGTTGAACTTAATAATAAAAAGTATGAAGTAGTTGTAGGAGGTGTATTTAAAAAATTACCACTGAATATATCTTTTAATATGGACGTGCTGATGCACATTGAAACTTACTTAGATACCTATTCAATACCACCAAATAGCTGGGACTTAAACCATACATCTTCTGTCTTATTGAAACTTACAGATGTTAGCCAGAGAAATACTATAGCTCAGCAGATGAGAAAGTACAGCGAGCTAATTAATACAAGACAAGAAGAATTTCGTTCTATATCATTTGAATTATTACCTTTTAAAACACCTATCATCAATGGCGAAGTCAACCAAAGTATACTTCATTTAAGGATGCCTACTATTGCCCTAATAATCTTTAGTACCTTAGGTTTTATTATATTACTTATTGCCTGTTTTAATCTTGCAAACACAACTTTGGCATTAACAGGAAGACGGATGAAAGAAATTGGTGTTCGCAAAGTAATGGGCTCAGATAGAAGCCAGATTGTGTACCAATTCCTTATCGAGATGGTAATTACAGTATTTTTAGCTGTTTTAGCAGGCCTAGTAATGGCTCAAATTATCGTACCACAATTTGCTAGTATGTGGCAGCTTCAATATGGCTTAAATGATCTGAATAAATTAAATCTAATAGTTGTACTCATAATTCTATTATTTGTTACGGCGATACTTGCAGGTATTTATCCTGCATGGCAAAATAGTAAATTTAAACCTATCGAGTTGCTTAAAGGGAGAAACACGACTAAGAAAAAATCTTATTTTACACGTAGTTTGCTAGTGATACAATTTTCACTTTCGGTTATAGTATTTATAGCAGGCAGTGTTTTTACACAGAATGCGGTTTTTCAAGAAAATCTTTGGTTAGGTTATGATAAAGAAAGTATTTTAACAATATCTATTCAAGAAGAACAAGATTTTTTAAGACTGAAGAATAGTATTGCGAATAACCCCGAAATAGAAAGCATTGCTGGGGCTGCCAATCATATAGGTCCTTATACAGCCTATTACAATACTGTTAAAATCGATACATCTTTATTTAAAACGAATGTTTATAAAGTAGGTACGGGATATTTCAATGCCGTTGGACTTTCTGTTATATTAGGAAGGGATTTTAAAGAAGGCAATCAATCCGACTTCGAATCGGCTGTGATTATTGATGAAAACTTCGCAATGAATCATCAAATAATTAATCCTATTGATGCACAAATCTTCTATAATAAAAAACCTTATAGGATTATTGGTGTAGTAAAAAATCATCTGAGTGGATTAAAGCAGCATGAAAATAGTGAACACCTTTATACCTTAGTGCAACCGTCTGATTATAAATTGATGGTAATAAGAACAAATCCAAACATTATTTCAATTGTTCGATCCAATCTTGAAAAAAAATGGAAAGTTTTATTTCCAGACAAACCTTTTGAGAGTGCATTACAGGAAGACATTGTTTACAAAGAAGCAAATATTTATAATGATAATCTCAAACAGATTTTCTTTTTCATAACAGTATTTGGTTGTCTCTTGTCAACGTTTGGCATATTTGCTTTAGCTAGTTTAAATGTGCAAAAAAGGAAAAGAGAAATTGGCGTAAGAAAAGTATTGGGTGCAAATGTGACAAGTATCGTACAATTAGTTAACAGAGAGTTTGCAATTATCCTTTCAACATCAGTATTATTAGGTGGTTTTGGAGGTTATTTTTTAACATACATTTTACTTAATGATTTGTACGTGCAACATATCGACATAAGCTTTTTAACCATTATTTTATGTGGCATCTCAATTTTTATTGTTGGTATCTCTACGACTTCCGGAACAATTTTTAAAGCTGCGATAACGAATCCTACTAAGACATTGAGTAATGATTAAATGAGATAATAAAATAGTAATAACAGGAAGAATAATTATCAATTTCCACTTCCACCAATTGTTTGCATAGTTGATGTGATAAGATTTCTATTCGATTTGGTATTACCATCAACAAGATACCACTGAGACTGAGGGTATTTATTAAAAAATTCTTCAAATTCCTGAATGGAATCCCTGGGCTTATGTAGAAACGGATGAAATAGTAGTGGAATAACTTTTAATTGAATTTGACAGTATACATAGCCTTTTATTTGATGAAGTAAATTTGTTATTAGCTTTACAATAGCATTGCGTAATTCCTATCTTTGTGGTTTAGTCTTTCGTTCATGATTCAACCATTTCTCAAAAAAGTAGCACAAGATTTATACGATAAGTTTGGCAATCGAATAGGAGATACTTTTGTTGTATTGCCTTCGCGAAGGGCATGTATGTACTTCAAATACCACCTTGCAGAAATTGCCGAAAGAAACTTATTAGCGCCAGAAATCATGTCGATGGATGATTTCATAGGGAGAGTATGTGACTATCAAATTGTTGATCGTGTAAGTTTGTTGTTTGAGCTTTATCAAACATATAAACGGTTTGATAAAGATGACACCCATGATTTAGAAAAGTTCATTCCATTGGGAGGGGCAATGCTTAACGATTTCGGGATGATTGATAAAAATTTAAACCCTGAAAAAGCAGATGAGCTTTTTGAATACTTGGAAGAAGTAAAAGCGCTTGAACGTTGGGGAAAAGAACTAGGTGCTCCACCTGAATTAAAAGAGAATAGCTCATTGAAAGAGTATTTCGCTTTTTGGACATACCTAAGAGGCACTTATAAGCAATTTAGAAAAGATTTATTAGATAGAGGTGCGTGCTACTCTGGGTTGGCATATAGGTTAGTTTATAACAAACTCGATCAATTGTTTGAAGAAGAACAAATTCATCATATTGCTTTTGCCGGTTTCAATCAACTGACAGTTATCGAAGAAGATATTCTCAAAAAATTACAAAATACAGGAAAAGCTTCTTTGTATTGGGATGCTGATGAGTTTTATCTCAAAAACAAAAGGCATGAAGCAGGTGATTATCTAAGAAAATTCAACAGTAGTTGGTTAAAGAATATGGATAATTTCGTGCATAATAGCATTGAAACGCATCCCATCGAAATCGATATCATTCATGTAAATAACAATGTAACCCAAGCAAAAATTGCCGGAGACCTCATAAATAAAACATTGGAAGAAGTTGCTGCTAACCACCATCAGGATACTTTTTTAAAAAGTATGAATCATACAGCAGTGCTTTTACCAGATGAAAGCTTACTGCAACCACTTTTGCATTCCTTACCCTTTGAAAATACTTCGGGAATAGATTTAGCCAAATGCCTAAACATTACCATGGGGATGTCTATGCAGCAAAATCCAATTTTTGATTTAATAGACGCAGTATTTAGGATGCAGGAAAAAATAAGACCTGATAAGAATGATCCGGATAATTTTCTCATTTACCACAAAGATTTACTCAAAATTATCCAGCATCCTTTTGTGAAATTTTTTGGAGAATATAAAGAAGCCCACCAGAAGGTACAAAACAGCATTCAAAGTGAAAATATCATTTAT
>JBCDJE010000055.1:0-12089 GCA_038748185.1 Bacteroidota bacterium | reverse complement strand
GAAAAATCTCTTTAAAGTCAGTTTTAAGAAAATCATCAGCCATAACTTGGCTTTTATTCACGTTGAGTTCTTCCAATAAAAATGCTACTGATTCTTTATCAAGCTCAACGACTTTGAAAGGCGTATTTAATTGACTCAAAAGTAGGGTTGTGAGTACACCTGTTCCGGGGCCTATTTCTAAAACAGGATTATCCATCCCATTCTTTAAAAACGCTGCTACAATTCTTTCAGCTGTACTATTATCTTTCAAAAAATGTTGTCCCAAATGTTTTTTGGGCTTCACATACCTCATGGCACAATACTTTAAACGATTAATTAATATATTTGGCAAATTAAGGCGTAATTTTTTATTGCCTTTTACTTACTGAAATTAACTTCTGATTAATTTCATTATTTATTTATTTAAAATGCTATAAATAAGGGCTTTAGATGGAAAAAACAGCTTCGAAAAAGAGTAAGCCAAAAATAGGAATAACCATTGGGGATTTTAATGGAATAGGTCCTGAAGTCATCATAAAAGTATTGTCTGACAATCGAATTAATAATTTATGTACGCCTATTGTATATGGTTCAGGGAAGATACTCACTAAGTACAAGCGGTTATTACAAAATGAGGATTTTAGTTATCATCAATACAACCCCAATAGTTATGTGAACGAAAAGAAAACCAATGTAATAAACTGTTGGCACGATAACCTTGATATAGAGCCTGGTAGAATTACCGAAACTGCAGGAGTCTCAGCACTTAAAGCGCTTGAAAAGTCGACTGAGGATTTGGAAAGTGGTTTTATAGATGCGGTTGTTACTGCACCTATAAGCAAAGAAAATATCCAAAGTGATGAATTTAAGTTTCCAGGCCATACAGAATACTACGAAAGTAAGTTTGGGAGTGAGGGAAAGTCTTTAATGATGATGGTTGCTGAAGAGTTAAAAGTAGCTCTGGTTACAGCGCATATACCCCTATCAAAAGTAAAAACAGCGATTACCAAAGAGCGATTAAGGCAAAAAATTAAAACTTTATTTAGGACATTAGTCGAAGATTTTGGGATACAAAAACCAAGAGTAGCAGTAATGGGGCTTAATCCGCATGCAGGAGAGAATGGTTTGCTAGGAGATATGGAGGGGCAGGTGATTACTCCTGTGGTTTCAGATTTAAAAAACCGTGGTAATCTGGTATATGGACCTTTCTCAGCCGATGGATTTTTTGGCGCATTAAGTTATAAAAAATATAATGCTGTATTAGCAATGTACCATGACCAAGGATTAATTCCTTTTAAAATTTTGGCATTTGACAAAGGAGTAAATTATACCGCTGGTTTAAGTACTGTAAGAACCTCTCCAGACCATGGCACTGCGTATAATATTGCAGGAAAGAAACTGGCTAACCCCACATCTTTACGTGAAGCAATTTACCTTGCTTGCGATATCGTAAGAGCAAGGCAAAATAAAGTAGAAAATCATATTAGAGTAAATAAAAGTGGTAAAGTTGAAAAGGAAAAAATATAGGATGAATGAAATCGGTTTTTCTATTTATCCCAAAAGAAGGAAAGGAGCTTGACTACAACGGCTCACTCCATTATTTTTTAGCTTTTTCCAGCTGATTTATTAATGCTCTTAAATCTTTAGGATATGGCGCAATTGCTTCAATAACATTATTTTTTAACCCTTTAAAGGATAGTTTATGTGCATGAAGTGCTACTCTATTAATAAGTGGTTGTTCTTCTTCGTTTTTACTCGACTTAAACTTGGGTTTAATTTCAGATAGATAAAGTAATTTACCGCCGTATTGTACATCTGAAACTATTGGAAACCTATTTGCAGATAAATGTATTCTGATCTGATGCATTCTACCTGTAAGTGGTTGACATTCAACTAAAGTATGTTTACTAAATGCGTTGATTGTATTGAAAACTGTTGTCGATTTTTTCCCTTCCTGTATATCAATCCTCACCTTTCCTTTACCACTAACAGCTATGGGTAACTCGCAAACCTCATTTTCGAATTGGGGATGTCCTGCTACAAAAGCGTGATAACTTTTAGAAACTTGTCTTTTTGCAAACTGACCAGAAAGATTTTTATATGCTTCAGGGTTTTTAGCCAATGCTAGCGCTCCCGAAGTTTCTTTATCAAGTCTATGGCATAATTGAGCACTGTTTACAAAGGTAGTTGCTAATGTTTGAATGCTAACTCGCGTTGTATCTCTTTCTTGCAATGAAGATATACCATAAGGTTTATTGATAATGAGGTAATCATTGTCTTCAAAAAGGATAAATTGTTCTAGGGATTTGATCTTCATTTTTAAACAAGCAAATTTACAAGGAAGCAAAGTTAGTGAGAAAAAGCACTGCTTTTATATGAGATTACCTAAAATGCTCTATTACAGTTTTATGAGAGATGATTCATAATTTCTTTATTATAATGTTACTAATAATTTCAGCTTTATCAACAATCATAAAATGCGCTCCACCTGCGATTAAAATTATATTTTCAGCCTTTGGTTTCGGCATTAACCTATCAATGGTACCACAAATTTTTATCGGGTTTTTAAGTACAGTTTCATTGTTCCATGTAGTCAATTGTTGCAGTGCCCATTTGGTGATTTTTGGGTCTGAGTCATTCAGAATCTGTGTTAAAAGTTGCTTTTGTTTTGCGCCAAATAAAACATATGCGATACTGGCTGGCAAATTAAAAAAGCACTCTGGTAAGAAGTTCAATATTTTAGTTTTGCCTATAAAACGATAAATGCTTCTAAGTTCAAATTTTGTTTCAACTGAAGAGATCAAGATGGTTATCTCAGGATGTAACTGTTTACTTATTTCAGTGGCTATTAATCCTCCAAAGCTAACACCAAGTATTCCAAATTTTTCTTGCCTTTGAATTTTCTCTGACATCCTTAATGCATATTGAGATATCTTTTCATTTGGTTTTGGTTGAAGCCAATTTAATACAACAAGTTTATAGTCAAGTTTTAAATATTTAAAAACCCTTTCATCTGCACCTAAACCACTAATGGCATAAAGTATCATGCCCTTATTTTTTGATTTTAAAAATTAGAAATGGGTATTTACAGGGAGAAGCCAATCAATTGGGGAAATAGTATAACTTATTAAACAGGTTCAGCCCGGGATTGAGCAATCACGAGCTGAGTTTAATCTTTTTCGATACGAGTATCTAATATCTTGCTTTTGGTTGAGAAAAAGACCATGAATTTACAAAGTGTAATGCTTGTCTCTTTTCCTTAGATTGAATAATTTACAAAAAACTATTCTATAATAGATTAATTGCTATTTATTTCTAAAATCTGGTTTTCAAAATAAGCTTTCTACCAAAAACAACTTATACTTTTAGTTGGAAGAAGTATAAGTTTATATTTCCAAGCCTACCAAGTTTTGCTGAGTTAGTGGCTTATTGATGTATTTTTTCACGTAATCGTAGTTTTTCGATTTATTAATATCTTGAGGGTTAATTGACGAAGTTAGCATCACAATTTTACACTTCTCCTTAGTCTCATCGTTTAATTTGTCAAATAGATCGAGAAACTGAAATCCATCCATTAAAGGCATATCAATATCCAGAAATATTACTTCTGGTAAGATTGAAACTGCATCGATGTGCTTTATTTTTTCAATATTTTTCAGAAACTCTATTGCACTTCTTGCACCGGAATGTACAAATATATTTTCACATATATTAGAAGCTTCAATCATTTTTTGGTTAATGAGATTATCGATTTCGTTATCGTCAATCAGCATTACAGACTGGTATCTTTTCTCTGACATGTCTTAAGTTAAAAAATTTGGTACTCAGTAAAAAAAAGAAATATTTTGTTATTTAATATATTTAGGATAAAAAGTTCATCAAATTTTGAACTTAATTCCCTGTGCTAGTGGTAACTCTTTGCCGTAATTAATAGTATTCGTTTGTCTTCGCATATATATTTTCCATGCATCTGAACCAGATTCTCTACCACCTCCTGTTTCCTTTTCACCGCCAAAAGCTCCACCAATTTCCGCACCTGACGTACCTATATTTATATTAGCAATACCGCAATCTGAACCGCAATGAGAAAGAAAATATTCTGTTTCTTGTAAATTGTCTGAAAAAATAGCAGATGATAAACCTTGTTTTACACCATTTTGAATTTCAACAGCATTATCTACATTGCCTTCATACCTAATTAAATATAGAATTGGCGCAAATGTTTCCTCCTGTACCACATTATAATGATTTTTTGCTTCAACTATAGCAGGCGAAACATAATTGCCTGATTCAAATCCATTAACATTTAAAACTTCGCCACCTATAATTATATTGCCCCCTTCTTCTTTAACTTTTTCCAAAGCTGTTTTAAAATTTTGTACAGCTTCTTGGTCTATCAGTGGCCCAACCAAATTTTCTGATTCAAGAGGACTGCCAATTTTGAGCGTTGGATAGATTTCGAGCAGGCGATTTTTTACTGCATCATATTTACTTTCATGAACTATAAGTCTTCTGGTAGAAGTACATCTTTGACCGGCAGTGCCCACTGCCCCAAAAACTGCTGCTCTTATTGCCATTTCTACATTAGCATGGGCAGTAATAATAATAGCGTTATTTCCACCAAGCTCTAATAAAGATTTTCCTAATCTGGCGCCAACAGTTTCTCCAACTTTTTTACCCATACGAGTAGAGCCGGTAGCTGAGATAAGAGGTACTCTCTTATCTGAAGCCATACGAGCACCAGTTTCAGCATCTCCTATGATCATATTAAAAATACCCTCAGGTAAATTATTTTTTTGTAGTACAGAAGCAATAATTTTTTGGCAAGCAATAGCCGTTAAAGGTGTTTTTTCAGAAGGTTTCCAAATAATTACATCTCCGCAAACCGCTGCTAGCATAGCATTCCAAGACCATACTGCTACAGGGAAATTGAAAGCAGAAATAACACCAACTAAACCGATAGGATGGTATTGCTCATACATGCGATGATCGGGGCGCTCTGAATGCATAGTGAGCCCATACAACTGCCTTGATAGGCCTACAGCGAAATCACATATATCTATCATTTCTTGCACTTCTCCTAATCCTTCTTGTAAAATTTTACCCATTTCAATGGTTACTAATTTACCCAATGGTTGCTTGTACTTTCTGAGTTCAAGTCCTATTTCTCTTACAATTTCGCCCCTCTTTGGTGCAGGAATTTTTCGCCAAATTTCAAATGCCTTTTGTGCCTGTCCAACCACATGTTCGTAATCATCAGCATCAGCTAATGCTACAGTGGCAATTTTTTCACCTGTAATTGGTGTGATAATATTTTTTAGATTTTCACGCTTGAGTGTTCCCCAATGATTACCAGTTGTAAAAGCCGGTGTTATTTCGTCAATTTTTAAGTCTTGTAATATTTCTTGAACAGATGTTAGTGTTTGCGCCAGTGTTGTCATGCTAAAGTTGGTTATCCATAAGTTGAAAAAATTTATTGCATAAGTTATTGACTACCAAGCAAAAATGCTTTAATAAAATGGTCAAGTCCACCATCTAAAACATCTTGTACATTTGAGCTTTCTACATTAGTTCTTACGTCTTTTACTAATTTATAAGGATGTAAAACATAATTTCTAATCTGAGAACCGAAATCAATCCTAAGCTTTGAGTTTTCCAGTTTTTGCCGTTCTTGGTTTCTTTTTTCTACTTCTATCTGATAAAGGCGAGACTGAAGCATTTTCAAAGCTTTTTCTTTATTCATAAGTTGAGAACGTGACTCTTGACACTCTATCACTATACCTGTTGGAGCATGCTTCAATCGAACCGCTGTTTCAACTTTATTAACATTTTGTCCTCCCGCTCCACTCGAACGGAAAGTATCCCAAGTTATATCAGCTGGGTTTACATCTATTTCTATAGAATCATCAACTACCGGATACACAAAAACAGATGCAAATGAAGTATGCCTTCTGCCTCCCGAATCAAAAGGAGATATTCTCACTAAGCGATGTACCCCAATTTCTGATTTCAGAAGTCCATAAGCAAAATCACCAGAAAACTCTAAAGTAGCCGATTTAATACCAGCTACATCACCTGGTTGGTAATTTACTTCTGAAACCTTGAACCCATTTTTTTCTCCCCACATTAGATACATTCTTAGTAAAATAGATGCCCAATCTTGACTTTCAGTACCACCTGCTCCAGGGTTGATTTCTAAAATTGCATCGAAGGAATCTTCTTCACCACTTAGCATTTTCTTCACCTCCAGGTTCTCAATTGCTATAGCTAGTTTCTGTGCTGTTTCTTCCACTTCTTCAAGACTAGCTTCTTCCAGTTCAAAAAACTCGTACAGCGTTTCTAAATCTTCCAGGAGCAAGTTAATTTCATCATAACTTTCCACCCACTTTTTCTTCGACTTAATTTCTTTAAGGGTTTTTTCTGCTGCTTTTGGATCGGACCAGAAATCAGGCTTTGCCGTAAGCGCCTCTTCTCTTTCTAATTCTAAAACTTTCTGGTCGTAGTCAAAGATACCTCCTCAAAGCTGTTACTCTAGCCTTGTAATCCTTCAATTGGGATATATTCATAGTTGAAAAAATTTATTTTATTACTAAAAAAAATGTATTAGAATATGGGAGAAAAATTCATTCAATGAAATATAAAGAAACTCCTTACTCACAAAAATAACAATTCATGTAGCTTCTGACAATTTTTAATAAGATAAGGATATAATACCAATTTACGAGTAAAAAATATGATGTAATATTTATTACACACTATTAAAACTTTAAATGTTGGTAATGGATTGGATAAAAAGAGATTTAAATATAATGCATTGCAGCAACTTAGAGCATATTTTCTGGCAGCTTGGCATGAGGATCGTCAGGACGGGTAATATTTACTGCTTCAACACCCTTAATTTCAGGAACTGCACTTAAAATCGATTGCTCAACCCCCGCTTTTAACGTCATAGTTGACATAGGGCAAGAGCCGCAAGCACCTAAGAGCTCTATTCGAACTACTTTGTCTTGTGTTATTTCCAAAACACGTAAATCGCCACCATCTGTTTCAAGGTAGGGCCTTATATTTTTCAGTGCTTCTTCTACTTTCTCATTCAATGAGAGTTCGTTATTTTCATTATTCATCACAACAAAATTAATTTTGCTATAAAATTAGCAAGATTATATCAAATCTTCTAGTTAGAGTTGCTGTATTTCTACCTTTTTAGATTTATCAAAGTTTGCGTTCCTTACAGCAACACTTCTTGCTAATTCTGATGCGATATTGCTAAACGCCTCTGCTGCAGGACTATGGTTCATTACAACAGGTTTGCCTTCATCACCAGATTCTCTAATACTTTGTATAATAGGAATTTCACCTAAGAAGGGCACCTCATATCTTCTGGAAAGTACTTTTCCTCCATCTTTGCCAAATAGGTAATATTTATTTTCAGGCAGCTCAGCAGGTGTGAAATATGCCATGTTTTCTACAATGCCTAAGACAGGTACATTTATTTGCTTCTGCCTGAACATAGAAACGCCCTTTTGAGCATCGGCTAGTGCTACTTTTTGAGGCGTAGTTACCACTACTGCTCCAGTTACCGGCACTGTTTGAACCAATGTTAAGTGGATATCGCTAGTTCCGGGAGGCAAATCTATGAGTAAATAATCAAGCTCTCCCCAATCCGTATCACTAAGAAATTGCCTTAAAGCAGAACTAGCCATTGGCCCACGCCATACAACTGCATTTTCGGGAGGGGCTAAATAGCCGATAGATAAAAGCTTTACACCGTATTGTTCTACAGGGATAATCATATTACGACCTCCAAGTTTAACAACCCCGGGTTTTGCGCTTTCGGTATTAAACATTACCGGTATAGACGGACCAAAAATATCAGCATCGATAATACCTACTTTTGCTCCACTTTGCGATAAAGCAATTGCAAGATTAGAAGTGACGGTTGATTTACCAACCCCACCTTTACCGGATGCTACTGCAATAATATTTTTTACATCAGGTAATACAGGCGCGTTATTTCTAATTGAAGTTACCTGAGCATCAAGATTTACCTGTACCTCCACTTGTTTACCTAAGAACTTATGTATTGCCTCGGTGCAATTTCTCTTAATTAGCTCTTTTAAGGGGCAAGCTGGGGTTGTTAGCATTACTGTAAAAGCCACATGCTCTTTCTCAACATGTATATCTCTTATCATATTCAGTGTAACCAAATCCTTTTTTAGATCAGGTTCTTCTACTGTTGAAAGAGCCTTTAACACATCTTCTTTAGTAAATGACATTGCGAATTCATTAATTTAGATGGTAAAAGTATATAATAAAAAAGAATATGTAATTTCAATTATTCAGTTTTCGGTTCTGTATTTACATATTCAGTAGAATTGTGAAATTCAATCTGAGATTAATGCTAAAAAACCTAATTTTGCACCTCAGGATTTTGATTTTTTGGAATTTTAACTTTCTATACTCACAATAATACATGTAAGGTTTTTCTTTAAATTTGATTATGCCTATAAGAGATGAAACGATAAGTGCTGTACAACAAAATGCAGATATTTTAGAAGTAGTTGAGGATTATTTGCCCTTAAAAAAGAAAGGGCAGAACTGGTGGGCTTTATCGCCTTTTACCGAAGAAAAAACACCTTCTTTTTCTGTAAATCCTCAGAAAGGAATTTATAAGTGTTTTAGCACTGGAAAGGGAGGGGATGCTATTTCGTTTGTAATGGAGATGGATGGAGTGAGTTTTATTGATGCGATTAAAATATTAGCAAAAAAATACAGCATTCCTATTGAAGAAACTGCGCTTACCGAAGAACAAAAAGAAATTGCAGCCGGTAAAGAGAGCCTATATATAGTGCTCAATTTTGCTTTAGGGCATTTTAAAGATTTATTGCACAAACACGATGAAGGTAAGGGGATTGGTCTTAGCTATTTTAAAGAAAGAGGCTTTGCAAATGATACAATCGAAGCGTTCGAATTAGGGTACAGCCTCAATCAGTGGGAAAATTTAAAAAATACTGCTGAAAGCAAGGGTTACAAAGAAGAAATACTCGAAAAAGCAGGTTTGATCTTAAAGAATGATAAGGGTAAAATTTACGATCGCTTTAGGGGGAGGGTAATGTTTCCTATTCATAATGTAACTGGTAGAGTAATTGGCTTTGGTGCAAGAACACTCAAAAAAGACGATAAACCTAAGTATCTAAATTCTCCTGAGTCAGAGATTTATCAAAAGAGCGATATTCTTTATGGCATCTTCCAAGCAAAAAAAGCAATTAGAGAGAAAGACAATTGTTTTTTAGTTGAGGGTTATACAGATGTAATTTCCTTGCACCAAGGAGGTATAGCAAATGTAGTAGCTTCTTCCGGTACTTCTCTAACCGAAAGTCAAATAAGGTTGGTAAGCCGATTTACTAAAAATATTACTGTACTATACGATGGTGATCCTGCGGGTATAAAGGCCTCATTAAGGGGAATAGATTTAATTTTAGAAAAAGGGCTGGATGTTAAAATAGTGCTTTTCCCGGAAGGAGAAGACCCCGATAGTTTTATGCAAAAACTGGGAGGGGAAAAGTTTGGTAAATATTTGCAAGAACAAGCAGAAGACTTTATTCTATTTAAAACCAATTTAGGGCTGAAAGAAGCCAAAAACGATCCGGCAAAAAGAGCAGAAGTAATTCGAGATATTGTGGCATCAATTGTAAAGATTCCCGATGCTATAAAGCGTTCTGTCTTTTACAGAGAATGTAGTGACTTGCTTGAGATTGAAGAGGAGTTACTGATAGATGAGGGGAATAAAATTCTTATAAAAGAAGAACGAAATAGAAAATTTAGAGAAGAACGAAAATTAAACAGTGTTGAAAGAACTGATGGAGGTGGGTTTATGGATAATGCTATTACAATAGATAGTCGACAGGCTTCTGTTGCTACTTTAAATGACCCTCTTAACTTTCAGGAACGTGAATGCATAAGAATTTTGCTTGAGTATGGCAAGCAAGAAACCGAAGAAGGTGGTATTTTAGGTAAGTATATTCTTGAAGAAATAGAACAAATAGCATTTAATGACGAAATAAGTAAAAGTATTATTGCAGAGTATTCAGCAGCACTGAATAAAGGGGAAATTTTAGATGCGGCGTATTTTGTGAAACATCCCAACCAAGAAATTAAGCAATTGGTAATAGATATGATCTCAGAAAAAAATGTGATTAGTAAAAACTGGGAAAAACATCATATAATTGTGCCCGAAAAAGATGCTAAGTTACACCAAGTAGTTTACTCTAATGTGTTAAGACTTAAATATAGAACACTAAAGAAAATGTGTTTGGAAAGTATAGAATTGCTGAATAATGCAAAAAGTGTTGAAGAAGAAAATGAGGCCTTGCAGGTTTACCAGACCCTAAAGCATCAAGAAAATGAATTGGCTAAGTTTTTAGGTATTGTTTACTCCTAATCATGTCTAGTAAGAATTATTTTGTAGGCAGGCTTATGCAACCCGTTAGTAGGCGATTAAGACAACTCTTTATTGCATTTATCTTACTTTTTTCCAGTCTGTTTATTGGTATACTCGGTTTAATAACAATTGAAGATATCGGCTTTTGGAAGGCCTTTTACCTTAGTGTAATTATCATTTCAACAGTGGGGATGAATGAAGTAGGTTCAGTAAGTGAAGGTGGTAGAATATTTATCTCCTTTTATATCATCTTTAATCTGAGTATTTTCGCTTATTTTGTATCAGTAATCACCAAATATCTTTTTGAAGGTGAATTAAGAGAAATATTTAAAAGTTACATGGTAAGTAGAGTAGCTGATAAACTAAAAAACCACATTATAGTATGTGGCTACGGTAAAAACGGAACAAAGGCGTGTGAAGAGCTTTACAGGAGTAAGATGCCTTTTGTTTTAATCGAACTCGATCCTGGAGTGGTAGATGATACCTATGTAAATGCACGAAATGTATTTATGGTGCAGGGAGATGCTACTTCAGATGATGTATTACTATCTGCCGGTATAGCAAGAGCAAAAACCATTATTACAACTTTACCAAAAGATGCTGATAATGTATTTGTTACGCTTACTTCCAGAGAGTTAAATCCTGATATTATTATTGTGGCGAGGGCATCAGAAGAAAGTTCGGTAAATAAGTTAAAAAGAGCCGGAGCCCATCATGTTGTGATGCCCGATGCAATAGGTGGTCATCATATGGCAACATTGGTTACCCGACCCGAAGTAGTGGAGTTCTTAGGCATGCTAAACGGTATGGGGATAGGTCCTAATAAACTAGAACTCGATGAAATTCGGTTTGAAGACATGAAAGATGAGTTTCATGGGAAAACTTTGAAAGAGATGAATATAAGAGCAAAAACAGGGGTAAATATTTTAGGGTACAAAGACCCTGAAAAAGGCTATGTTTTTAACCCAAACCCAAATACTGTTTTCAAACAAGGAGCTATTGCTATTGTTCTTGGTGACCAAGATGAATTAGAGAACTTTATGAAGTACTGTTCTAAGAATTATTCCAGTTGATATTTTTTGATAATTTTATTTTTTTGTTAGCACCATGTCAAAATCAAGCCCTACAATTTTAAGAAATGCAAAGAATAAGGGAGCTGTTTTTAGCTTTAGCACATTTCTGAAACAAATCGTTCACCTCATTCCATTCTTTGCCGGATTTATTATTTCCAGATTTTACTCACTTTCTTTTAAAAATGATATTTTCTTAATTGGCATGTTGCTAACTGCCGTTATGCTGTTTGCTGCTAGAAATAAGTATCCGGAACCGCCCTATAAAAATAAAAGTTGATTAACGGCTTAATGTAGGCTCTTCTGCTTCAGCGAAATTTACAATAAGCTCTTCATCCATTCTATCAGTTAAGTTCTTCCCATAATGAACAGCTTCTAGTTGTTGTGATGCATCTATCAAAAAATCAGCAGGAATGAGGTTTTGATCAAAATCTTTCTCCTCTTTATTAACTTGTAATCCTAATTCTTTCACCGCTTTAAGATGTGAGGCATATTTACTTGAAAAAAGGGTGCTCATTCTTTTTATAATAGAACTTTCAACACCATAAAGATGATATAACTCCTTTTCAGGGTCGCTAATAACATGTATATGCTTTAAG
>JBCDJE010000054.1:0-12325 GCA_038748185.1 Bacteroidota bacterium | reverse complement strand
ACTAAAATGAAGCTCTTAAACCTATTGTGTAGGTTCTTGCAGTGAAGTAATTGTTACGTCTGTCGATACCGGGAGCCAATACATTAGGGTTTTCCTCTGGTCTTCCACCATTATCCACATCACCAAAATCTTGTAGTGCAGGCTCAGGGTCTATACCGGTATAATCGGTAATTACAAATGGATTCTGCAAGTTTACATAAGCCCTTATAGTTGAAAACCAATTTAAATTGGAAACATCGAAATTATATCCAAGTGTGATGTTATCAAGTTTTAAGAAGTTGGCTTTCTCCACATAGTATGAACTGTATGCCGCTGAGGTTAAATTATCAAGCGCGAGTTCAGAATTAATTCTGTTATAGCTATTAATCTGACCTGGTATTCTTGGCTCATAAAAAGCCCTAAATGTATTTACTAAGCTATGTCCAAAAGCACCTCTAAAAAATACATTTAGATCAAAACGCTTGTAAGTTAGAGTGTTGGTCCAACCTATTTCAAAGTCAGGTAAACCATTTCCCAATACTGCAAAATCGCCATTTTCTGAAAGCGCATCTCCTTGACCTGTATTAAACTGTCCATCTCCATTTACATCTTGAAAAATCACTGAACCATCATCGGCAACACCCTGAAATACAGGTCCCCAAATCTGTCCTATTTCTTCTCCCTCTTTAACTCTTATAAGATTTGTTTCATTTTGCCCTGGCGCCCCTAAACTGGCTTGCATTTCTTGATCAATTACATACTCCTCAAGGGTAGATTTATAGGTAGAAAATACGATACCGGGCGTCCATTGAAAATCTGTATTATCAATTGCATTATAGCTTAGCGCGAGTTCTAAACCATTTGTTCTCAATTCACCAGCATTTTCAAATCTTTTATCAGCACCAAAAACTGCAGCATCTACATTGCGTTCAATAATGAAGTCTGAAATGTTTCTGGTATATAAATCTAATGCTCCGGTAAGTTTTCCGTTAGCAGTACTAAGATCAATACCAAAATTAAATTCTTGTTTTACTTCCCACTTTAGATCAGGATTAGCTGCTCTTGACTGTGTGAAATTTGCCACAGGTTCTCCATTAACTTGTGTATAGTTTACTTCAAATTCAGGGTTAGAAAGTCCATTGTCTCTTGGAAGCGCTCCCGTTACACCAAATCCTGCACGTACTTTCAGTTGATCTAAGGCAGCAATTTCCAAATACCTATTCAAATTAACCCCGGCGCCAATGGCAGGAAACCAACCCCATTTGTTGCCTTCTCCAAGTTTTGTAGAACCTTCTCTACGTAGAGAGGCATTCAGGAATATTGCTTCATCCCAGCTAAAATTTGCTCTACCAAAAAAGGCAATAATTTTGGCGTTAGGAGTAGCTTGGCTTTCTAACTCTACTCTATTGGCTTCAACAATATCAGCAGACCATTCTAAAGCATTAAATCCAGTTAGATCAGTAGGAAAGTTTCCAGCATCTACTAAGAAATCTTCTAACGATTCTTCTTGGTAAGAATACCCACCAGAAACCGTCATATTTAAGTTACCAAACCGTCTATTATAAGTAGCATATGCTTCAAAAAGTGTAAATTCTTTATCTTCTGTTTTTCTTCTGGCTAACCCCGTACGATCAAAGCCTCTGAAAAGAGAACTTCTTGGGTAATATTCTCCAAATACCTGATTATCAAACTGCTGAGCAAGATTGGCCGTTAAATTAAGTCCGTCAGTTAATTCAAAATCAATCTTTCCATTGTAATTAATTCTTTTAGACTTACCTAGGTTTTGATTTAAATCTACTATTGAAAGAGGATTGTAATTATCAAATAAAATAGCTTGAAAAAAAGAACCGTCATCATTCCTAACCGGAGCAGTAGGGTTAAATAACACGGCATATCTCAAAGCTTCATTGAAAGAGAAATTGGATTCTCTATTTGTAGTAGAAAAATTGAATGTTAGATTGAGCCTGTCATCAAAAGTATTGTGATTCAAATTAGCACGAAAGTTCACTTGATCGAATCCTGACTTATCTAAAATACCATTGATATCTCTGTAGTTGGCTGCTACACGGAAAGTAGTCGTTTCATTTCCACCAGATACCGAGAGGTTATGCACCTGTGAATAACCTGTACGGGTAACTTGGTCTACCCAATCTGTTTGGGAACCTAAATCGTTACCACCATTTGCCACAAATTCTCCTGGTTCAAATATTTCTAATTGCCTAGCAATTCTATCCATAGAACCATACACATGGTAATCTACTTTCATTCCTCCGGCTTTTCCAGATTTAGTGGTAACGAGAATAACACCGCTTGAACCTCGACTACCATATATGGCAGCAGCAGAACCGTCTTTCAAGACGTTTACCGATTCTATATCGTTAGGATCGACATTATCTAGCGATGCACCAATTACTCCGTCTATTACTACAAGTGGTTCTGTATTAGCACCAATAGTCGAAATACCTCTTAACCTGATGGCAGTGCCTCCGTTAGGATCGGTTCCTTTACTAGAAATACTTAAACCGGGCACTTTACCTTGTAACAACTGTGTAGGATTATTGATATTACCTTGGTTAAAATCTTTAGCTTCTAGATTAACAACAGCACTTGTAATCTCCTTTTTCTCTTGTGTACCATAACCTACTACAACTACTTCGGCTAATGATTGTACATCTAAAGGCAAAGCTACATTTACAGTTGATTGATTACCTACAACTATCTCTTGACTTAAATAACCAATATACGAAAAAACAAGAGTAGCATCTTCTCCGGAAACCTTCATACTAAAATTTCCATCAAAATCAGTGATTGCTCCAGTTGTTGTACCTTTTAGTAGCACATTTACACCCGGGAGGGGGGAACCATCCTCACCATCGGTAACAGTACCTGTTACCGTTTTCTCTTGAGCAAAGCCAAAACTAACGCTCAATAAAACAATTAATAAAGATATGGGTATCTTTGAAAAATGGTAATTATACTTCATTTTCATTAAGTTAAAATTATACTTCAAAACTTAGTTAGTTAATATTCTGTCGTTATTTTTCAGCTCATAGAAATGAATAAATTAACAATAAATAATCATAAAAAAGTAATACTATCACCCGTGTTTTAACTTCCTCTAAATAGTATTTTCAGCAGTTGAGAGAATTATACAGGTTTAGCAAAAAATGAAATTTGCATGATAATCATATCGATATTTTTCCAATTTGTCAAAATAACAACACGTTAGTTTTCATTTTTTTTAATGCAATCGTCATCGTAATCGATTACGAAATTTACATGATCCCTGTTTTTGGATTGTTTTTAATGAAAGCAGTTAAATCACAAAAAGTATAACTACAGGTAAAAGAATTGATTTGATAAGGCATTCGCTAGAAATGTAATATTAGAATAGTACAATTATACATAAGAAGAGAAAGGCATTTTAATGCTTGCATAAAGGTTGAATACTTTACAGCTTTTTTAAAGAACTATTAGTAAAAAGTTTCTATTATTTAGTTTGATTCCTTTCAGAATAAATATAAATTCATTCCCCTATTTTAGGGTACTTACATTATGTAAGAAAATTGGTAAATTATATGAGAATATAGTATTTAAAGGGAAAAATTCAATATCAATATGTGATTTCACTAGGTAAACATACCACAAAACTGTATATTTATTTAGGTTGATACTTTCTTAAACAAGGTCTTCTTAAAATGTAGATTATAACCAACTAAGAGAAAATGAAAAATCGGCAAGTAACTATAAAGGATATAGCCCAACAACTCGCTATTTCTCCTGCAACAGTCTCAAGGGCATTGAAAGATCATCCTGATATAAGTAAGCGCACGAAAGAAGCAGTAGTAGAACTAGCAACTTCACTAAATTATCAGCCAAATTCAATTGCACTGAGTCTCAGGAATAAGAAAACTTTTACTATCGGTGTAATTGTACCTGAAATTATTCACTTTTTTTTCTCTTCTGCGATCAGTGGTATTGAGGATGTCGCTTATCAAGCAGGTTATAATGTAATTATTTGCCAATCAAATGAATCTTATGAACGAGAGGTGGCCAATATTAATACTTTATTAAGTAATCGCGTTGATGGGATTTTAATTTCTGTATCAAAAAATACCAAAGATTTCAAACACCTTAAAAAGGTTACTGAAATGGGAGTTCCCTTAATATTTTTTGACAGAGTGTGTAATGAAATTAATGCTCATAAAGTAATAGTTGAAGATAAAAAAGGCGCTTATGAAGCAGTTAAACATTTGATAGCACTGGGATGTAAACGGATAGCCCATATGGCAGGACCAGATACATTATCGATTAGTAAGAGAAGAAAAGAAGGATATATAAAAGCGCTAACGGAGCACGGCATTGCATTAGACGACTCATTAATTGTACTTGCAGATAACCAAGAAGACGGCATTAAAGCAATGAAACGTTTACTTGCAATCCCAAATAAACCTGATGCTATTTTTACTGTAAATGATAATGTAGCTGTAGGGGCAATAAAGGTAATTAAAAAAACCGGTTATAAAATACCTGAAGATATTGCTGTTATAGGTTTCAGTGATGATCAGAAAATCACTTCTCTTGTAGAACCACATTTAAGTAGTATCGCCCAACCTGCTTTTAAAATGGGGCAAGTAGCTACTGAGTTATTTCTACGTCAAATAGAAATGCCTGAAAAAGATGATTTTGATGAAGTTACACTTGAAACAACACTTGTTGTTAGAGACTCTTCAACGAAATCTAAAATAGAAACAACTTAAATTTTAAAATTGAAAAAGCTAGAATTCTTGTATGCAACATACCTACCTACTGAAGAGCTCGCAAGTTATTTAAGTCCATAACAAAAAGTACACTAAGAGAGAGCCTCTCACGAAAGTACTAAATAATTGCAACCGTTTGCGAAGCCGTTTGCATAAATTTATTCTTAAAATGAGTTGTTTATATCTTCATAAAGCTTTTATATTTATGCAAGCTTTCCTCTAGATTATATAGTATTTTCAGATTTCCATAAGAGTATATATGTAATGTATTATTCATATATCATTTATTAATAATGTTTAAAAATCTGAAACTATCAATCACTTCGCTTTTTATACTAATTTTTGCTCATTCAATATCTGGGCAGATAGTTACCTTAACACCTAATTTCCCATCAGCTGATGATACAGCCGTGACTGTAGTATTCGATGCCTCTCAAGGCACAGCGGGTTTAGCAGGTGCATCATCGGTATATTTACACTCAGGAATAGTTATAGAAGGACCCAATGGAACTACATGGGAAAATGTAGTTGGTAATTGGGGGCAAGATGACGGCATAGGGAAGATGAGTAAAGTAGAAGGAGAGACTGATAAATGGCAAATAACACTTACGCCTGATATTAGAACCTATTACAACGCTTCTGAAACAGCAAGTATTTATCGGCTTTCTATGGTGTTTAGAAACGCTGATGGTAGCGCTGAAGGCAAAGGTTCTCCTGGAGATTTTGATGGAGGGTCAGTTGCTTCCAATGGAGATATTTTTCTCAATTTAGATGCAGGAGATTTTGTAACTATAAATAAACCTAATGAAAATCTATTTTTCTTAGTAAATAATGACAAAGTCGGAATAGGAGCTACCTCTTCAAGAAATGCTACTTCCCTAACCCTTTCAAGACTAGATGAACTAGGTAACCTACAAGAACTATCAAATACAGTTAATACTGATACCATAAATTATACTTATACGGTTTCCGGTACTGATAGTGTAACCATAATTGCTACAGCAGAAATAGCAGGAATACTTTACGCAGATACTACCAGTTTTAGTGTATTCTTACGCAGCGGATCTCCAGTTGCTAGCCTTCCTGAAGGCCTTAAACCGGGGATCAATTATAGCGAAGACGAAACGAAAGCGACTCTTGTGCTTAATGCACCGAATAAAGAGTTTGTTTATGTAGTTGGGGATTTCAATAACTGGCGCATAGATGACACCTACAAAATGAATATCACACCAGATGGTGAGACTTTTTGGATTAACCTCACTGAACTAGAACCTGGTAAAGAATATGTTTTTCAATATTGGGTAGATGGTATCATAAAAATAGGAGATCCGTATGCCGATAAAGTGGCTGATCCGTGGAACGATCCTTTCATTCCTGAAATAGTTTATCCTAATTTGCCTACTTATAACAGACAAGAGGATGGCATCGCTACAGTATTACAAACAGCACAAGCACCTTACAATTGGACTTTCCCTGAAGTAGCTGGTGGGAAACCAGTACCAGAAGAATTAGTAATTTATGAATTACTAGTGCGTGACTTTCTAGGTTCTCATAGTTATACCGACCTTACTGATTCCTTAGATTACCTAGCAGACCTCGGTGTAAATGCTATTGAACTAATGCCTATAATGGAGTATGAAGGTAACCTCAGTTGGGGCTATAATCCGAGTTACTTTTTTGCGCCTGATAAGTATTACGGCTCCAAGAACGATTTAAAAGCTTTTATAGACAAAGCTCACGAAAAAGGAATCGCAGTAATACTCGATATGGTACTCAACCATGCTTTTGGACAGAATGCAATGGTACGCATGTACTGGGATGCTCAAAATAATCAACCTGCAGTAGATAATCCTTGGTTTAACCAACAACCTACCCATCCTTTTAATGTTGGTTATGATTTCAACCATGAGAGTGATTATACTAAAGCTTTTGTAGATGCCGTGAATGCTTATTGGCTTACTGAATATAATTTCGATGGTTTCCGGTTTGATCTCTCCAAAGGATTTACCCAGCAAAATAATATTAACGATATAGGTGCTTGGAGTGCTTACGATGCTTCCCGAATTGCCTTACTTAAAAGAATGGCTGATAAAATATGGGATGTAGAAGACGATGCTTATATTATTCTTGAACATTTTGCTGATAATACAGAAGAGCAGGAATTGGCTGCCTATAAAAATGGAATGATGCTATGGGGAAATCTTACCCATGATTATGGAGATGCACTCAAAGGTAATACTTCTGCGAATTTCGATTGGATTTTATCTGATAGTAGAAATTGGGAAAATGATCGTGTAGTAGGCTACATGGAAAGCCACGACGAAGAAAGGTTAATGGTGAAGAATTTAAATGAAGGGAAAGCTGAGGGGGCATACAATATTAAAAACGAGGCTATAGCTTTAGAAAGGTTAAAATTGGGTGCTGCTTTTTTCTATACCGTGCCAGGACCAAAAATGTTATGGCAGTTTGGAGAAATGGGATATGATTTTTCTATTAATGCTTGCCCTCCTGACTGGACAACCATCCAAGAAAACTGTAGAGTTGATAATAAACCGATTCCTTGGGGAAATTTCCACGATCTTGATTATTATAATGACCCTTTAAGAGCACAGCTTAGAAAAGCCACCGCTGCCATTATTAACCTAACAAGAGAATATAGCACTGCTTTTGAGGAGGGAAATTTTTCGTGGACTCCTACAGGACAACTCAGAAAAATAAATATTGATCATGAAACACTTAGTGTAACTATTATAGGAAACTTTGGAACAACAGAAGGAGAGATTGATCCTTCTTTTACCAAAACAGGCAAGTGGTATAATTTCTTCAACTTGGATAGTATAGAAGTTAGCGACACCAATATCCCTATTTCATTAGCGCCTGGCGAGTTTCATATTTATACTGATAAAGCGGTTTTTGCACCTGAGCGTAATTTGGTTATTCCTTTTGAACCCATCATTACTGTTAACCCTCCAGCTTTTAGCGCATCAGAAGAGATTACTATAACCTTTAATGCAGCTATTGCCGATGCAGGAGACACCCAAGGGCTAGTTGGGGCAGAAAAGGTGTATATGTACGCCGGTGTTGTGCTTGATGGTATTAACAGTAGTAACCTTACCAATTTTAAAGGAACTACTGACCAAGATGACGGTATAGGGTTAATGACAAAAGTAACAGGCGAAGAAAATCTTTGGCAAATCACTTTTACACCCAATCAATATTTTGAAATCGCTGATGAGCAAATTTTTAGTATTGGGCTATACTTTAGAGACACCAATGGAACTAATATTGGTAAAGGTTTAGGGAATAGTACCATCTTCATTGCCGTTGAACCCGATAAAAATATTGTTACTACTAA
The DNA here is from genome assembly GCA_038748185.1 of Bacteroidota bacterium. GTDB lineage: Bacteria > Bacteroidota > Bacteroidia > Cytophagales > Flammeovirgaceae > Chondrinema. The sequence goes on along the minus strand of JBCDJE010000054.1, from coordinate 4,231 downwards.
TCCACTAGTATTTAATATTCTTGATGATGTCACTATTTTCTTCGATGCTAAATTGGCCGATCCGGCAGGTACAAGTGGTTTACAAGGTGCTACTAAAGTTTACATGCACTCAGGCATTGTAACTGAAAACGAAACCAGTACAAGCTGGGGAAGTGTAGTAGGTAACTGGGGCATAGATGATGGTATAGGGCTGATGACTGCAGCAAAAGGAGAAACAGATGTTTGGCAAATTACTATTAATCCAAAAGCTTATTATAGTGTGCCTGATAACACACCTATCTACAAATTAGGAATGGTTTTTAGAAATGCTGATGGATCAGCAGAAGCAAAAGGACCAGGAGGTAATGATATTTTTGTTCCAGTCTCTCAGGAAGTTACTGGTTTAGATAGAGAAGATATTTCTGCTAATTTTAATATTTTTCCTAATCCAGCTAATCAGACAGTAGCATTTACCCTTACAGGTATTTCAGAAAGAAAACTACAACTACAATTAATCGATCTTACAGGTACGCTTATTTCCAATAAGACTTTTACCAATATTAATGGAAATTTTATTTATCAACAAGACTTTTCTTTCCTTCCAAAAGGTATGTATTTAGTAAAAGTCTTCACTAATAAAAAACAGGCAATTAAGAAATTGCTAATACAGCATTAACGATAAACTTTGCAAGACTGTGAAGTTGGTTTATAATTTACATGATTTGACAAATGGGCTATTTTATAGGCCATTTGTTTTTTATTCTTCTCCCTTTGCCTTTATTTCAGTATTATGCAATTATAAAGGTAATTAGTACAATACATGGCGCTTAAAGAAGAATTTAGCAGTAGGTGGGGCATCATATTGGCTTCCCTAGGTATGGCAGTAGGAGCAGGTAATTTATGGCGATTTCCGAGACTAGCAGGTCAATATGGAGGAACTTTTCTCATTCTTTGGATTTTTTTCTTGATCATCTGGTCTATTCCAATATTACTGGCTGAATTTTCAATCGGTAAAAAATTCAGAAAGGGTGTAATAGGTTCATTTGCTGGTGTAGCAGGAGCTCGTCTCACATGGATGGGCTTTTTTATTGCCCTCTGTACATTAGGTATTACTTTCTACTATTCAGTTGTAACTTCATGGTCATTACAGTATTTGGGGTTTTCTATTCAAAACTTATATATCGAAACAACTCAAGACCTTACGCTCACAGAAAGGCTTATTGCCAATCCCGAATTACTTAAAAATCATTGGGATGATGTTGCCAATGCAAATATTTTCACCATAATATTACACATTATAGCAGTAATAGCCGGTATTACACTTTTATATAAAGGCATTCAACAAGGGTTGGAGAAAGCCAATAAAATCCTGATCCCATCTCTCTTTATTATGTTGATTATTATAAGCATTGTGGCTTTAAATATGGAAAACGGAGTAAAGGGACTTGATTACATGTTCACCATTAAACCTGAGCTTTTTGGTAATGCCAGAATTTGGATAGAAGCTTTGTCACAATCTGCATGGTCAACCGGAGCAGGCTGGGGGTTAATCATGACAATTTCTTCATATTCTAGGGAAAAAGAGGATGTAACTCTCAATACTTTTGTAGGAAGCTTTGGTAACAATACTGCTTCTATTTTGGCAGGTATCGCTATTTTACCCTCTGTATTTGCACTGGCTGAATCGGAAGAGGCTGCCATTTCTTTTTTGCAAAGTGGAAATCAATCTTTAACTTTTACTGTTATTCCTCAATTATTTGCTGAGTTTACCGGTGGAGCAGTGCTCGCAGTTATCTTTTTTACTGCATTTTTTATGGCTGCTTTCAGTTCCTTTCTCCCCATGTTAGAATTACTCATTAAGATTATTGGAGATACAGGTTTAAATAGGCATAAAGCAAGTGTAAGGGCAGGTGTTTTTTGTGTGCTTTTTGGTTTTCCTTCAGCCTACTCACTCAATTTTTTTAATAACCAAGACTGGGTTTGGGGTATAGGTTTAATTATTTCAGGGCTCTTTATTGTATTTGCAGCACTTAAATACGGAGTAAAAAGTTTTAAAAAAGAATTTATCGATACAGACTCAGATTTTAAAATTAGTAGTAATTATTTTGTTACTTGCCTAAGCATCAATATAGTACTTGGTATTATTTTAATATACTGGTGGATGTCTCAAGGGTACAGTCAATATCCATGGTTTAATGAAGCGGGTAATTGGAATGTATTTGATGTTTATAGCAACGCTTCAATTCTAACTCAATGGCTTATAGTTATAATAATAGGAATCACATTAAATAGATGGATTTATAAAACTTTTACAAGATGAGTGTTTCTGGGTTAATCAGTATGATTTTTATTTGTAGCGTTGTAGTAGGAGGCTTTATTTACCTTTTATTACTGGCTATTAAAAAAGAAAAAGACAATCATTCAAATTAAAAGAGAGAGGGTATTTTTTTCTTTTTTAAGTTAAAAAGTATATAAAAAACCTCCTCAAGCTTAAATTTGAGGAGGTTTTTTATATAATAAGCAATGTTCTACTTTGTACTTTTTTTGTTGATGTAGCCTTCTTTACCTCCAAGAATTTTTATTTTTATCCAATCACCCTCATCGCTTACTACTTCAAACTCTGAACCTCCAGGAATTTTGGCAATCGTTTCTGAACTGTCTTTCTTATCTGCTTTTACCTCAATCCTATCTTTCTTGGAGCCTTTAGTTGTAACTCTAGCAGCAAGCTTACTGCTTCCTGCTTTTGCAAACTCATAAGGAGTAATGGTAATATCAATATTTTCAAGTGCTTTTACTGTTTCAATTGTTTTTTCAATTCTTTCTACTGCATCCTTGTATTTTTGTTTACCACCATCTAGCTCTAAAGCTACTTTGTAACACTCAAGTGAACTTTTAAAATGACCAGTACCTTCATAAAGCGAGCCTAAGTTAAATGCAACCTCTTGGTTATACGGATCACTTTCGTAAATTTCCTTATAAATTAATAAAGCTTTATCTATACTTCCGCTTTTGATATACCCTACAGCTTCTTTTGCCTTCTTTTTGTATTCTTTGGTCTTCACTTTAAATAAATCTAGTCCGGTATACTTCAAAGAAGGCGTAAAATAACTAACCATATCGCTGGCAATCATTTTATAAGCCGAATTAGCAACCTCGGCTACTGGCTTCAATTTACTCGGAGAAATATATTTTCTGCCTGATCTTGAATCTACTTCTTGCTTTTTAAAACTTGTAGTAGCTATTACTTCACCTGTTTCGACTGAAATTAATTTTATTCTAGATTCAGCATATACAGTTCTTGAAGCTGTATGTTTATATACTACATTTCCTTCCTTATCTTTGCTACTGGTACGATCTGTTTCATCTTTATGAGAATGAGAAATACTACCAGTAATAATGATATCTATACCTAGTAATTTACCAACTTCAGCAGCTTCAGAATCATTTAGCGCTCCTGAAGAACCCATTTTTTGCTCCTCAATAATTTTATCGAGCTGCGATCTTTCCACAATTGTGTAAATTTTAGGATTAAAACCTGTGAAATACAGCTTCTCCTCATCTTGTATTCCTCGTTTCTCATTAAGTAAATTACCAATCATATAATCAGCAATTTTACTCCCATTGCCTTGTGTATTGTTCCAATAACTATAAGAGCTGCTATTATCATCTTCAAAATTTAGAATAGCGATTTTCTTGGTATCCTCTAACAGCTTTTCTGGCGCTTTTATAATGTGGCAGCTAAAATTAGGTCCAAATAATTGCGCTGAAGCTATTTGTAGATTAGCAAGTATAGAGCTTACAACTAAGCCGAATAGGTATAATTTTCGATTCATAACTTTTTTTGAAATAAGTAATTGAATAGGTTATAAGATAATTTTCCTACTGTTTTGATTATTGACAAACTTTAACAGTACGTTTTGCAGAAACGTGTTTCCACAGCTTACATTGCCCCGAAATAGAAGATTTAAATCTGAATATTTATACTTCTTCTTATTCTTGATAACTATTTTAAAGTTTTGATTGTATGGTTATACTATGTTATAGTATCAATGCGATGACTAACACTTTGCTTACATAACATCAACTTACAATAACTTACTGTATTAAAATATTCATCCGAAAAAACTTTGAATCAATTTATTGAAATTACCAATCCAGTATAAAATAATTCAATTTTGTACTTTTACACTGAATTCTATTATTCAATCAGTTTAAGAAGCCCCTAGAAATATTGAAAAGCCCATTTTTTTGT
>JBCDJE010000053.1:0-12359 GCA_038748185.1 Bacteroidota bacterium | reverse complement strand
TTTTTTCAAATTTTTTGTATATGAAATTTAAATCTTGGTACATACTAATAGAAAGATAGAATAATGAAGTACGATACTTACAAAGTAGATGATTTTTTAGAAGATGATTTTTTTATCAGTTGGGTGCTACATCCAACAGCTGATAAAGATATTTATTGGCAAAATTGGTTAGCAGAATATCCTGAGCAAGAGGCTACAGTTTCCCAAGCTAAAGCCTTAATTACGGGTTTGAAATATAAGCATATTTTTCATCCTAAAAATGACGAGGTACTCGACTCGTATGAAAATATTTTGAGACAGAGTAAAAAATCTTCTAGACATAACAAAGTAAAAAACATCACTTTATTAATAAAAGTATTAGCAGCCTGTTTAGTAATTGGTATCGGTATTTCATGGTATTCTTTCCAAAATATTTCGGTTGAACCAACACAACAAGTTGTACAAGAAGAGATCATCACAAAAAAAACGCTTAAGGGACAGAAGCTAAATCTCTTTTTAGGTGATGGAACAGAAATAACTTTGAATGCGGAAAGTACTATTCGGTTCCCCAAAATATTTGATGATGAGAAAAGAGAAGTATATTTAGAAGGAGAAGCTTTTTTCGATGTGCAGCATGATAAGAACAGACCTTTTATAATTACTTCTGACAAATTACAAACAACTGTTTTAGGCACATCATTTAATGTACGTTCTTATAAAGATGAAAATGATATTTCGGTAGCGGTACTTTCTGGAAAAGTGAAAGTTGAAGCAGTTGATGAACAAGCTAAAGTAATTGCTAATAATATATTAACACCAAATGAAATACTTCGCTTTAGCAAAAATGACTACGGACTCATTAAAAGAAATGTCGATATACAAAAGATACTTGCTTGGAAAAATAAGACGATTCTATTTGAAAAGGCAAGTTTCGAGGAAATAATGAAAAAACTAAGCAGGTGGTATGGGGTAGAATTTATTGTTGAAGAACCACTTGATATAAAAGGTAGGTTTACAGGAAAGTTTAAAAATAAAAGCCTTGAAATTGTATTGAACGGACTAGGCTTTTCATCAAACATTAGATACAATATTGAAGGAAATGAAGTACATATTTTTAACACGAAAACTAAATAAAAAATGATAGAAGATAGTACATAAAAAACCGGCATCTGAAAAAATTCAGATAACCGGCATTTCTATGCTCCTACATGAAAAAAATTAGGCCCTTTCTTCTATGTAGGAAAGATTTTAATGAACAACTTTTTCACTAAAACATCATAAAAATATGAAATTGAAAATAATACAACAACTCCTTACTATGTCAAAATTTATAATATATGGCATACTTATCCAGGCATTTTGTTATAGTTTACTATTAGCAGCTAATGGAAATGCCCAAGGATCGCTAGACCAAATTGAAGTAAAAGTTTCGAAGACTGCTTCTGATTTAGGGTCTATCATTGAAGAAATTGAAGGACAGACTGAGTTTGAATTTTCTTACAATGATGCGAAGGTTAACCTTGAAGAAGCAATTGCTCTAAAGGATAACCAATCTTCCTTATATAATATTCTTAGAGAAATTTCAAAAGAAACAAACCTTCGATTCAAAAGAATTGATGAAAATATCTATATCTCTGATAAACTTCATCCAAAAGAAAAAAGAGTAGAAGAAATCATTTATGATACAGAAAATCAGGTTAGACTAACAGGAATAGTTACTTCAAGTGAAGATGGAGAGGCACTACCTGGTGTTAGTATTTTAATTAAAGGAACATCAGTTGGTACAACTACTGATTTAAATGGAAAATATTCCATACAAGTTTCTCAAAATGCTATACTCCAATTCAGTTACATTGGTTACGAAACGCAGGAAGTGGAGGTCGGTAATCGTTCCACATTAGATGTAACATTGACAGTCGATTTATCTCAATTAGAGGAAGTGGTAATTGTAGGGTATGGTACACAAGCAAAAAGAGACCTAACAGGTTCAATGTCTTCTATAAAAGAAGAAAAAATAAAAGATATGCCTTTGACAAGTATAGATCAGGGCCTTCAAGGATTGGCTTCAGGAGTTCAAATACAGCAGCAGTCAGGGCAGCCAGGAGGTGCAACTTCTATCAGGATAAGGGGCGGAAATTCTATTAATGCTGGTAATGAGCCTTTATATGTGATTGATGGTTTTCCTATTTACAATGAAAATACTTCAGCAACTTCTGGAGCACTTAGCGGAATTCCTCCCGAAAATGCCTTAGCTTCTATTAATCCAAATGATATTGTATCAATTGAAGTTTTAAAAGATGCTTCTGCTACAGCAATTTATGGTGCACGTGCAGCCAATGGAGTAATCATTGTTACCACAAAAAGAGGTAAAGCAGGTGAATCTAATATAGATTTTGACATGTATTATGGTTGGCAGCGGGCATTAAATCTTTATGAAATGATGGATGCCGGTGAATATGCGCAATTTAGAAATGATGAATACGATAGAAGAGGTCAACCCAGAACCTATACCGACGAGCAAATTGAAGAGTTCAGAAGAACAGGTGGAACAGACTGGCAAGATGAAATTTTTCGCACAGCGCCTATCCAGAATTACCAATTAAGTGTAAGTGGTGGAAATGATAAAGTCCAACATATGTTCTCTGGTAATTATTTCGAACAACAAGGTATTATTATAAACTCTTTTCTGAAAAGAGTTTCAGGGAGGGCCAATATAGATGCACAAGCAGCCAATAATTTAAATTTTGGATTAAGCATGACAGCTAGTCATACCTGGTCTAATCAGCAACCGACAGGAGGGGGGAGAAATGGTAGAACTGGTGTTCAGCAACCAACGAGCGGTAATATCTATCAAAATGCGTTATTCTATAATCCTACTATACCTGTATTTGATGAAGATGGCAATTACACGCTTAACAATACTTTTCAAGTAGGAGAGTTTCCCGGGGCAAATCATTCTAATGTACCTTATGGAAATCCGGTGGCTTATGCCAATTTAGCAGAAAATAAAAATTTTTCTACGAGACTTCTTGCCAACATGTATGGGGAGTGGGAAATAATTGAAGGGCTTAAATTGAGAAGTACCATAGGAACAAACTTAGTATTTACTAAGCAAAATAGATTTGAACCAAGTACAGTGTGGAATGGACAAAGAGCACCAAATGGGCGAGCCAATGTGGGTACTATCCAAAATGTAGAATGGCTCAATGAAAATACAATTTCCTACAATAAGGATTTCAATGATAGACATAACCTGAATCTGTTGGGAGGATTTACGGCACAAGCTTTTAAAAATGAATCGCTTGATGGAAACAATGTAAATTTCTTAAATGATATAACGGGCTATGATGCACTACAGGCAGGTAATGCAGATGGGTTAAGAGTTCCTGGACTTTTTTCCGGAGCAAATGAGTGGCAATTAATGTCTTGGCTAGGTAGAGCCTTTTATTCTTTCGATGATAAATATTTATTTACCTTAACCGGGAGGTATGATGGCTCTTCCCGATTTGGTACCAATAATAAATGGGCATTTTTTCCATCAGCAGCATTTGCTTGGAGAGTTTCAGATGAGAATTTTTTAGCTTCTTCAAGTCTTATTAGTGATTTAAAATTAAGAGTAAGCTGGGGGCAATCGGGTAACCAAAATATTCCTACTTTTCGTTCCTTGGCAACTATGGGAAGCGGCGGTTATACAATAGGAGACGAACTACCTACTACATTTTTCCCAAACAGATTAGGCAATCCCGATTTAAAATGGGAAACTACTACCCAAACAAATATTGGTTTTGATCTGGGAATCATACAAAACAGAGTAGAAGTTACTTTTGATGCGTATTATAAGAAAACTACAGACTTGTTGTTTGATGTTCCTGTACCCGTTGAAACAGGGTTCAATTCGCAGTTTGCTAATGTTGGAAGCTTAGAAAATAAAGGTATTGAATTAGCCATAAATGGAACGGTACTTACAGGTGAATTTAAGTGGAATGTGAACTTTAACTGGGCATTGAATAGAAATAAAGTGTTAGAGCTCCAAGGAGAAGAAAGGATTCCGATTGATCCACGTTTGAACTTGCTAAAAGCACAGAACTCGCTTTTATTGGAAGTGGGTCAACCCATTGGAAACTTCTACGGCTATCAAGTGGATGGTATTTTCCAATCAGCTGAAGATATAGAAAGAACAGCTACTTATACCTCTCCAACCCCATTTCCAGGTAGGGAAAGAGTATTGGACCAAAATGGTGATTCTACCATCAATAACAGCGATAGGGTAATCATTGGAAATGCCCTGCCACAATGGGTAGGAGGTATTACTAATAATTTTGCTTATAAAAACTTCGAATTAAATATTTTATTCGATTACTCTTATGGAAACGATGTGGCTAACTTGACACAAATAGAATTTGAGTTCTTAAATGGGAGGCAAAATGGTAACAAAACCATATTGGATAGGTGGCAACCTGATGATATTTCCTTGCCAAGAGAAGAATGGACAAACAGTACAAATCCCAATACCAGCATACCTGCTCTTGGTAATGGAACCACCAACCGACAGGTTACCTCTCGTATGGTTGAAGATGGCTCTTTTTTAAGGTTGAGAAATGTAACTCTTGCCTATAACCTACCTTTGGCAAAGCTTGGTATAGACTGGATGCGTAGGTGTAGATTTTTTGTAAGTGGTCAGAATCTTTTATTATTTACAGGGTACTCTGGGCTTGATCCAGAAGCCAATGTATATGTAAACGATAATGTAAGACTAGGACTTGATTATGCAGTTTACCCTACTGCAAGAACTTACACATTTGGCGTAAATGTTGGATTTTAATTAAAAACTTTGAAAATGAAAGCAAACATATATAAATCGATTATTATAATTTTAAGTATAGGTCTATTTTCTTGTAGCGACTTTCTTGACGAAGAACCGAGGTCAGCTGTCTCTCCCGATGCCTTTTATTCTACCGAAAATGAAGCCAACTCAGCTATTCTCGGTATATATGATATTTTGGATGCCCCTGATTTTCATGGAGTTCGTGGCATCTGGACTTTTGGTGATAATGCAGCAGATTTAACAAGAGGTGGACAATCTATTGTATCTAAAAATGATCAACAAGGTACGTATAATATTGACCCAGGTAATAATACTCTGCTCGATTTTTACGAATTAAATTATAACCTGATCATGCGAGCCAATACAGCTATTAATAGAATTGGGCAGTCTACCATTGATCAAGAAAAAGCCAATGAGTTTATTGCAGAAGCTAAATATTTAAGAGCACTTGCTTACTTTTATCTAGTACGGATTTTTGGAGATGTAGTATTAGTTGTGGATGAACCCAATGAGATTGAAAACTTTGCCCGTACTCCAGTTGATCAGGTTTATGAACTCATTGTTGCAGATTTGCAAGAAGCCGAAACCAATCTTCCTGATAAGTTAGATATGGAAAGAGCTTCGATGTGGGCAGCCAAAGCCCTACTAGCTAAAATTTATTTGACGATGGGTAGAAATGAAGCAGCAGCTCAAAAATCTGCAGAGGTAATCAATTCAGGTAAATTTGATCTACATCCTATGTACAATGAAGTATTTAGACCAGAAAATAATACTCTAACTGAAGAGATTTTGTTTGCTGTAAGTCAAGGACCAGCTAGAAGGAGTATCATCATCGATTTTCTGACCCCTGCCCAAATTTCTGCGTATGGCGCTGTTGAAGCAGAAGATACATTATTTAATTTTTCTTCTTATGAAGACGGAGATTTAAGGAGGGATATGACAATTTATAGAGATTCCGTTTTCTATAATGGCGAATGGGTAGAATTAAATGATGGTAACATTTACTTTTTAAAATTTGCAGAAGAACATATTATCGATGGACTTCCCGAAGGCCAGTCAGGTTTTTTCAATTATCCAGTATTGAGGTATGCAGATGTATTATTGATTCATGCTGAAGCATTAAATGAAACCAATAATGGTCCTACTGTTGATGCTTATAATAGTATTGATGAAGTAAGGGCCAGGGCAGGCTTGCCTTCTCTTTCACAAGATAAAGATTACGAAAGTTTTAGGGAGACTATTTTACAAGAACGAAAAGTTGAGTTTGTACTTGAAGGGCAAAGATGGTTTGATTTAAAACGTATGGGGAAACTACAAGAAGTGTTGAGTTTCTATGAGGAATGGAGACCTTTGTTTGAAATATTCCCTATTCCAGAAGCAGCTATCATAGCCAATGATCAACTCACTCAAACGGATGGGTATTAAAAAATAATTCATTTTCATATTTAAAAAGAATGGCTCTTTTAGAGCCATTTTTTATCCCTCAAAATGGGATATTGTATATACTACTAGGATGTGCCATCTATAATTTCAAAATCCTCTTCCCTTAAAATTAAACTTTATAATATAATGAAACGAACATGAATTTTCCTCATTCCAGCTTCACACAGAAAGAATGATTAAAGTTTATGTGAGTTCCTGAATGGATTCAAATTTTTTGAACATTCAGCAATCAAAAAATTTTAAATAGATGAAAATAGATATAAAATTTCTCCTTATACTCCTTACAATTGGTCTTACAAGATGTCAGCATAAGGTACAAGAAATTCAAGATGCTCGCCCCAATGTACTTTTTATTGCTATAGATGATCTTCGCCCTGAATTAGGTTGTTATAGTGCGCCAGTGAAAAGTCCAAATATTGATAAACTCGCCAGCGAGGGGGTATTATTCAATAGGCATTATGTACAATTTGCAGTTTGTATCCCTTCAAGAGCAGCTTTATTAACTGGTTTACGTTCCGAACGTACACGTCAACTATATGGTCCTCCTGTTTGGAAGGATGTGCCCGGTGTACAATCATGGGGGAATACTTTTAATGAAGCTGGTTATCAAACAGCCTCTTTAGGAAAAATTTGGCATATTACAGGAGGGGAAAATTCAGATAAATTTGATATAGAGTGGAAACCACATTATAAATACACATATGCTGAGCCTAAAAGCCAAAAAGATTGGATTAATTTTAGAGAATTAAGGTCAAAGAATGTACCTGTAAGAGAAATTGAAAATCTTTGTCCTATTACAGAAGCTGCTGATGTACATGATAGCGCGTATGTAGATGGGAAAGTGGCACTAAGAGCAATCAAAGAAATGAGAAAGCTTGCGAAAAATGACCAACCATTTATGATGGCTGTCGGGTTTGTAAAACCACATCTTCCTTTAAATGCACCTAAAAAATATTGGGATATGTATAAGGAAGAAGAAATTGAATTAGCCCCTAATCCAGATTTTCCTCAAAATATGCCCGATATCGCATTTAGTGGGCATCCAAATTTTTTCAATTATACTTATGGTGATTATCCAGCACTTGAAAAGGGTAAACCTATGGATATTAGGACTTCGAAACATTTGAGGCATGCCTATCGAGCAGCAACAAGTTACAGTGATGCACAAGTTGGGCTAATATTAAAAGAGTTAACATCACTAGGACTAGATAAGAATACGATAGTAGTTCTTTGGGGCGATCACGGATGGCACTTGGGAGATGCAGGACATTGGGGCAAACAAACCAATTTTGAATATGCTACTCGCGCACCACTTATTATAAAAGTGCCTGAATTTAAAAACAAAAATGTTAAAACAGATGCATTGGTTGAGACAGTTGATATTATGCCAACCGTAATGGATTTATGTGGTATTCCAGCAGCAAAAATTAGCGACGGAAAAAGTTTAGTTCCCTTTCTTGAAAACCCTACTCCTTCTTGGAAAGAGGCTGTGTACCATGTTTTTAACCGGCGTAAAGAAATTGATGGAAAGCGCACCCTTATTATTGGGCATGCAGTACGAACAAATAAATATCGATTTATATCATGGAGAGTAGGTTGGGGGTTACAAGGAAAAGAAATCGCTGCTGAATTATATGATTATGAAAAAGATCCTTACGAAACCATAAATGTAGCCAATGAACCAGATTATCAGGAAATTAAAAAACAGATGGAAAGTTTATTGCAGAAAGGCCCTCCCGGTGAGATTTAAAAATCAAAATTCTATAAATAGCTTGCTTCTTGGACAAATCAAATTCCATTTTATCAATACTATTATATTTACATATTATGAGTTTTTTAGTTATGCTAACAAATAAAAATTGTAGGCTAATACTAAGAGGCTCAATATGTTTGTAGAGGTCATGTTCTATAAACTTTTTATTGTTTCAAATACGCTAGTCCAAAACTATGCACTTTCAGTGCAAGACCGCCAGGCGGCCCTGTTTAGTTTCTACACACTTCTAAAGGTTTTAGTTTTGTTTTATGAGTAATTTTCGAAAGAGTAGTCATAGTGTTTTTGAATTGAAAGCCCACATAGTTTGGTCTTCCAAATATAAGTATCATGTTCTGAAAGGAGATATTCAGAAGCAATGTAGGGATATACTTCGTCGGATATGCGATGCTAACGATATTCGTTTTTAAAAGGTGTTGTAAGCAAAGACCATATCCATCTTCATATCAGCTATCCACCTAAGCTTTCTGTGAGTGAGATAGTTAAGCGATTGAAGGGGCGTAGTTCTCGACTTTTGATGAGTGAGTATCCTGAATTGCAGAAGCGCTATTGGGGTAAGCCCTTTTGGTCGATTGGTTATGGAGCATGGAGCACAGGCAACATTATTGATGAAATCATTGATGAGTATTTGGAGCATTATAGAGAGCGTCCCAATGATGATGAGAATTTTATTCTTGAGTAATTCCATTACACTTAAGTGTACAGCTTTCAGTGGTTTTTAGATCAAATACATGATTTTCAATCATTCCAAAAACCTATGCACTTTAAGTGCATAGCTCGTTTAGTTTTCAAAACCCTTTTGTCCCCGATGTGATTCGCGAAATAGCTAAATCTGATGTAACAGTAACTATAGTGTCTTCTATTTCTATTATGATGCCTGACTTCATTAATCGTTTGAATAAGGAAGAATTGAAAGACTTTATAACTTATCTCATGGCTGTGGAGATAAATCCCATCAGATTTATACAAAGAAAGTCTTCTAATTTCTAAATGATAAAAACTAAGGGATGATACACGATTAGAATTGAGAAAAGATAGAAGCCGTTTTGGTTGATGTAAAACTAGCATTAGAGCCAAGTTTGCGATATCCACAATTAAGATAATTTGAACCCAATAGAAAGTTTTAGGAGTCTCAAAAAAGTATTATTGAAAAAAAATATATTTTAACTGATGGCATTTTATCTTCTTGCCTCTCTATATAAGTAAAGAAAGTAATTTTATTAAAAATCAATTTTGTAAAGATTTATTTACTACTACCATAAAATATGAAAAATGAAAAGATAGATTACCGTACTACTCACAGTAACAACTTTAAAATATTTGATTCAAAAGTAATAAGCGACTTTTATAAAATATTTTCAAAAAAAACAGATAAAGAAATCTGGCAAGAATTTAAACCAGGAAATGAAGGTGCGTTTAATTACATTTATTTCAGATCATTCCAAGCCTTGCTTAACTAAGGATGTCAAATTAATCATGATAGAGAAACGATTAAAGATCTCATTCAGGATTTATTTATTGACCTAAGACATAGCAGCCAAAATCTGGGTGATGTGAAACACATTAAGGCATATTTATTTAAATCGATTAGAAGAAAGATCTTAGAACATAATAAAAAAACAGAAAAAGAACAGTCAAAGAGTATTAGTAATCTTATTGACTTTGAAGTAATTTTTTCACCTGAACAGCAATTGATCAATCAACAGCTTAGTAGAGACAAGCAAAAAATATTACAAAACGCATTGAATACACTTACTACAAGACAAAGAGAAGCCATATTCCACTACTTCTATGAGGGGCTTGGTTATGAGGAAATTGGGATAATAATGGAGATTTCAAATCTAAAATCAGTAAGAAATTTAATCTATCGCTCTTTAAATGCAATGAGGAAGCAATCAAGTGATTTTGGGAAAGTGCTTTTTTCCTTTTTATAAAAAAGGTTATACGAAATTTTAATTAAAGTAGGTAGCGTATTTATAACCTACACTACTAAATAAAAAAACCAGTAGCCAATTTCATTGGAGCATTTCATAAATAACTAGAAAAGATGAAATACAGTAAATATGATGTTTTTGACTTTGTGGAAGATGAATACTTTCAAGAGTGGGTAAAAAAACCAGATGAAGAGACTGATTTTTTTTGGAAATCATTTATTTCTAATCATACCAATAAAGTTGAAATGATAGCGAAAGCAAGAGAAATTTTGCTTTCGGTTAATTTTAAAAAGTATGAAGTGCAACGAGATGAACAGCAAGAAGTATTTTTAAAAATTCTTAGTGATAACTATTCTGCCTTACATCATCAATCACAATCAAACAAATCACAAACTACTAAGCTCAAAAATTTTTTAAGAATTGAGTTTAAAAGTATTGCAGCTGTAATACTTTTCTTCTTATTGGCTTTAGTGGTTTTTAAACAACTAAATAATAAAGAAGTTGTATCTATTAAAGAGCATGTCGTCTATATTGAAAGAACAATTCCTAAAGGACAAAAGAAACTGATTAAGCTTTCTGATGGCAGCGAAATAAAAATAAACTCAGAGGCTTGGGTAACATTTCCGGAAAAATTTATAGGTAATAAAAGAGAAGTTCGCTTAATAGGCGAAGCTTATTTTAAAGTGGTTTCAAACCCCGAAAGGCCTTTTATTGTAACTACAGGTGATATTTCCACCAAAGTGTTAGGGACGTCTTTTAATGTAAAATATCAAAAGGATAGGAACAGTGTGCAAGTTGCAGTAGAAACTGGTAAAGTAGAAGTAAGAAATTTAAGAAGTGAAGGGTTAGAAAAGTCCATGACTTTACAACCAAGTGAAATGGTTGTTTATAACCAAGAGACTCCAGAATTAGTGAAACAGCCTTTTCAATATGAAGATGTATTTGGTTGGAAAGACGGAATTCTAATTTTAGAGGAAGGAAACATCCAAGATATCTCGAAAGTATTAGAGAGATGGTATGGTGTAGAGTTCAAAATTTTTGGTTCAAAAGAAGTGCATTATTCAGGAGGAAGGTTTGTTGACGCTACGCTGGAGGAAGTAATGCAGGGATTAAGTTTTACTTCTAAATTTTCTTATAAAATAAATGGAGAGATCGTAGAAATAAATTTATAACAATGTATAAAGTGAAAATAGATTCAAGCTAAAAAACCGGTCTTTCATATAGAAAAACCGATTTTACAATTTTACCCAACTATAGCTTAATAAGACTACTTGGCGGTTGACTGACTAAGCTATTGGGAAATTTGATGATTTTAAACACCAAACTTTTGTGAAAATATGAAATTGAAAATATTACGACAAATTTTATTTATGTCAAAAATTACATTACTTGGCTTTATTGTTCAAAGTTTTTGCTACGGGTTTATGCTTGCTGGTGATGTAAAAGGTCAAAAGGAAAGTATTGAGGAAATCCATGTAGAGTTGCGTAAGAGTAACATCAAACTCAAGAGCGTTTTCCAGCAAATTAGTGCCCAGACTCAGTTTGAATTTTCTTACGATCATTCAGTAGTTAACGATAAACAATTAATAAGTTTGATAGAAAATAAAGGAACTCTTGGTAGTGTACTCAGAGCTCTTTCAAAAGAAAACAGTCTATCTTTTAAGCGAGTTAACAATAATATTTTTGTAAGTAAAAATTATGGAAATACGGCTTCAATAACTGAATATGTTGAACCTAAAAAAATAGAACAACAAGTAATCTCAGGTGTAGTTACTTCGATTGAAGATGGAGAGCCTTTGCCTGGAGTAAGCATTTTAATTAAAGGAACTTCAGTAGGCACAACCACAAATTTTGAAGGAGAATATTCTATCAATGTGAGTAGTAGTGCTACGCTACAATTCAGTTTTATTGGCTATGAAACGCAAGAAATTGAAGTAGGTAACCAAACTGAGATAGATATTGTAATGCAGGTTGATCTTGGGCAATTAGATGAAGTAGTAGTGGTAGGTTATGGTACACAACGAAAAAGTGATTTGACTGGAGCAGTTGGCTCTATCTCTGAAGAGGAAGTACGGGCTGTACCTACATTATCACTTGATCAAAGCTTGCAGGGCCGTGTAGCTGGTGTACAAGTGACACAAGCGAATGCACAGCCTGGTGGTACTGTATCAGTAAGAATACGTGGTGGGAATTCAATTACTGCTGGTAATGAGCCTCTTTATGTAGTAGATGGTTTTATTGGGGCTGGTGACCTTAATTCTATTAATCCTAACGATATAGCCTCCATTGAAATATTAAAAGATGCCTCTGCAACTGCTATTTATGGAGCAAGAGGAGCAAATGGAGTTGTACTCATAACCACTAAGAGTGGAAAATCAGCGGCCGATGCCGGTTCAATCGCGATGAA
>JBCDJE010000052.1:0-12403 GCA_038748185.1 Bacteroidota bacterium | reverse complement strand
TTTCAATAGCTGTATTGCCAGTATATTATTTACTACTAACTCTATTTAGGTCCTTTCTTTCTAAGCAATTTCAATTTAAGATTAAAAAAATATAAACCACTTGTGATGGAACATACCTTATTTTATACCGTCATTTCACTTACTGCATTAGGGGCTTTTGCTGCTGTTATTCTCTACTTTATATCTAAAAAATTTCATGTAGTGGAAGATCCCAGGATAGCGCAAGTAGAAGAAGTATTACCCAATACAAATTGTGGTGGTTGTGGATTTCCAGGTTGTAAGGCTTTTGCTGAAGCAGCCGTAAAAACCGGCTCACTCGATGACTTACACTGTCCTGTAGGTGGTAACGATACAATGCAACAAGTGGCAGGCGTGCTAGGGGTAAAAGTAGAAGAAAAAGACCCATATGTGGCGGTAGTTCGTTGCTCTGGCTCTTTTGAATATCGCAAGTTGACCAATGAATATGATGGTATCGCCAGTTGTACGTTGGCAACTAACCTTTATGGGGGGGATACTGGATGTGAACATGGCTGCTTAGGCTTGGGAGAATGCGTGGATGCTTGCCAATTCGATGCGATGTACATGGATCCTATTACAGGTTTGCCAGTGGTGATAGAAGATAAATGTACTGCTTGTAATGCTTGTGTTACCGCTTGTCCTAAAGATATTCTTACCCTTTGGCCTAAAGGAAGAAGAAATCGTAGGATTTTTGTAGCCTGCTTAAATACAGATAAGGCTGGAGTAGCCAGAAAAACCTGTGAAGTAGCTTGTTCAGGCTGTGCTAAGTGTGCTGACATTTGTAAATACGATGCAGTGAATGTAGAGAATAATTTAGCTTCTATTGATCCCGAGCTATGTAAATTATGTAGAAAGTGTGTAGACGTTTGTGATGCACATAATATTCTGGCGATCAACTTTCCTCCTAAAAAAGAAAGAAAAGCAAGCACTGAGCAGAAAGAAGTAACGAATAAGAAAGCTCGGCAGAATGTTCGGCAGAAAGTTCAACTTGAAACAAAGGAAAAAACTGCTTAAACCAAGGCATTATGAATAGTTTATTTCATCATTTAAAGACTTTTACACAAGGCGGGGTGCACCCGGAAGAACAAAAACTTTCTGCTCACGCACCAACAGCTATACTGCCACTTCCTAAAATGGTAAGTATTCCAATCTCGCAGCATATTGGTAAACCAGCAGTACCTGTTGTAGAAAGAGGAGATACAGTAAAAGTTGGTCAAGTCATTGCCAAAATAGAGGGTTATGTGTCTGCCAATATCCACGCTTCTGTTTCAGGTAAAGTGGGTAAAATCGATGATGTAATAGATAGTAGTGGGTACAAGCGAACGGCTATCAATATCAGGGTAAAAGGGGATGATTGGTTGAAAACCATTGATAGAAGTGATGATTTAATAAAAGATTGTGCTTTAGAACCTGAAGAAATTATTACTAAGATTCAGGAAGCGGGTATTGTAGGACAGGGTGGTGCGGCATTTCCAGCACATGTAAAACTAAAAGTACCTGATGGGAAAAAAGTAGATTACCTCATTGTAAACGGTGTAGAATGTGAACCCTACCTCACAGCTGACCATCGGTTGATGTTAGAAAAACCAGAGGAAATACTAGTAGGTGCTTCTATTTTGATGAAAGCTTTACAAGTGGAAAAGGCTATAATTGGGATAGAAGCCAACAAAGCTGATGCAATTGATATTTTAAGAGAGAAATCAGTAGGCTACAAAGGTATTAGTATTGAAGAACTTGAAGTGAAATATCCACAAGGCGGAGAAAAACAATTAATTAAAGCGCTACTTAATAGGGAAGTTCCGCCCGGTAGTTTACCTGCCGATGTAGGTGCAGTAGTACATAATGTCGGAACCATATTTTCAGTGTATCAGGCAATTCAGAAACAAAAACCACTTATTGAACGCGTAGTAACTGTTACAGGAAAAGCGGTAGCTAACCCCAGTAATTTTTGGGTGAGAATTGGAACACCTGTTAATACTCTAATCGATGCTGCTGGCGGGTTACCTGAAAATACAGGAAAAATTATTAGTGGTGGTCCTATGATGGGAAAAGCCTTAAACAATAGTCAAGTACCTATTGCCAAAGCTACTTCTGGTATTTTACTTATACCCAAGCAAGAAGCCGAACGAGGAAAAGTATATAGTTGTCTTCGCTGCGGGAAATGCGTAGAAGCCTGCCCCATGGGCTTAGAACCTTTTCAGATGATGTTGCTAGCTAAGAAAGGCGAGCTTGAAGAAGCGGAGAGGCAAAATATCATGGATTGCATAGAATGTGGCTCTTGTTCATTTGAATGTCCTAGTAACAGACCTATTCTTGATTATATGCGCTTAGGTAAAACACTCATTAAAAAAGAAAAACAAGCTAAGAAAGCGGATGTATAAACGGATTTTAAAATATCAAATAATGCAGTTAGGGCTAAAATTTCTTCTCAGCCTAATATTAGTTCAAATTTAATCAGTATGAATACAAAATTGCTAACAGTTGCCCCATCACCTCATGTACACCAAGCACAATCAGTGCAAAAAATCATGTTTGGGGTAATCATCGCTATGTTACCTGTCCTGTTGGTTTCCGTATATGTTTTTGGGATTAGTGCTTTGTATGTCAGTATGGTAGCGGTGGCTTCCTGTATTATATTTGAATATGCTATCCAAAAATACTTACTTAAGCAAGTCCCTGATGTTTCAGATGGTTCTGGGATTATTACAGGTCTATTACTGGCTTTTAATGTGCCTTCAAATCTACCTTGGTACATAGTTGTAATTGGTAGTCTAGTTGCTATTGGGATCGGCAAAATGTCTTTTGGTGGCTTAGGAGGAAATCCTTTCAATCCGGCTTTAGTAGGCAGGGTTTTTA
This sequence comes from Bacteroidota bacterium, assembly GCA_038748185.1. Classification (GTDB taxonomy): domain Bacteria; phylum Bacteroidota; class Bacteroidia; order Cytophagales; family Flammeovirgaceae; genus Chondrinema. The sequence goes on along the minus strand of JBCDJE010000052.1, from coordinate 9,529 downwards.
TGCTCATTTCTTTTCCCGTACAGATGACAAGTTGGCCTATAGCTAACAATGGTTTCTGGAACATTGATGGTACTACCGGGGCAACTATTTTAGGATTGATGAAGGAAGGGACACAAAACGGGCAGAGCGTCCAAGTTTTAATGAAGGATTCCCCTTCTTATACTGATATGTTATTGGGTTTCCAAGCAGGTTCCATTGGTGAAATTTCCGCTATTGCTATTTTGCTTGGGCTGGTGTATATGCTTTACAAAAAGATCATCACTTGGCATACCCCAATTAGCATGTTAACAGCAGTAGCTTTCTTTGGAGGGCTGCTATGGATGTTTGATCCAAGAAGTTTTCCCGATCCTGTTTTTCATCTTTTAAGTGGAGGGGTTATGCTTGGTGCAGTGTTTATGGCTACAGATTACGTTACCTCACCTGTAACCTATAAAGGACAACTCTTATTTGGCGCGGGTATTGGCTTAATCACTATCCTAATCCGATGTTTTGGTAGTTACCCTGAAGGTGTCTCCTTTGCCATTCTTATTATGAATGCTTTCGTCCCTCTAATAGATAAACATATCAAGCCTCACCGTTTTGGGGCAAATTCTTCGCCTTCTTATACTAAAAGTACAGGAAAATGAAAAAGAAAAAATCTTCATTTCTAAACATGTTCATCACACTAGCTGTAGTGACTTTAGCAGCTTCTGCTTCATTGGGTTTTGTGTATGAATTGACTAAAGGACCTATTGCTAAAGCACAATTGGAAAAGCAAAAAGCAGCAATTAACGAAGTAATGTCTGGGTTTGATAATAACCCTATTGAAGAAGTATTAAGTTTTGCTATGCCCCATTCACAAGATAGCCTTCTTTTCTATCCTGTAATGCAAGGTGAAACGAAAATGGGGTTTGCTGTGAAAACTTTTTCTAAAAAAGGGTATAGTGGACTGATAGAATTAATGGTAGGGATTGACACTAAAGGAAATGTAAAGCAAATCGCTGTACTCAGCCACAAAGAAACACCGGGACTAGGTTCAAAAATTAAAGATGATGCATTTAAAATACAATTTATAGGAGTGCAGCAAGGTACTGCTTTAAAAGTGAAAAAAGATGGTGGAAATATCGATGCGATTTCAGGGGCTACCATTTCCTCTAGGGCAGTTTGTGAGGCGATTGAACTGGCTTTAGCTACTTGGCAAGAAAATGTATCGGCTCAATAAACTAAAACTGAAAAAAAGATGGAAAAGGTATTATCACCCAGAGAAAATTTTGTAAAAGGGTTTATTAGAGAAAATCCGGTATTCAGCTTGTTGCTAGGACTTTGCCCAGTATTAGGTGTGACTTCTACAGCAATCAACGGATTAGGAATGGGGCTAGCGACTACTTTCGTATTGTTAATGTCTAACACAGTAATTGCTTTGGTGAAAAACTTGATTCCTGATAAGGTTCGCATTCCCTCATTCATCGTCATTATCGCTTCTTTTGTCACCATAGTCGATTTGGTGATGGCTGGTTTTTTACCTGCATTACATGCTCAACTCGGTTTGTTTATTCCATTGATTGTAGTGAATTGTATTGTGCTAGGTAGGGCTGAGGCTTTTGCTTCAAAAAATACAGTAGCAGCTTCAGCAATAGATGGTTTAGGAATGGGATTAGGTTTTGCCTTCGCGCTTACCTTGTTGGGTGCTGTGAGGGAAATAATAGGAAGTCTTTCCCTATTTGGTTGGAAATTCGCTCCCGGCGATGGTTTATTAGTATTTGTACTGGCGCCGGGAGCATTTATCGCACTAGGCTTTTTAATCGCTTTGGTAGATTGGTATAAAAGGGAGCAGGAAAAAAAGGAAAAGAACAAGAAGAAAGTAGCAGTTTGATTTCAAAATAATTAGATTATGGAATACTTTATCATAATTATCTCAGCGATATTTATTAATAACATCATCTTATCCCAATTTCTTGGTATTTGTCCTTTTTTGGGTGTATCTGGAAAATCTTCAACGGCATGGGGAATGAGTGGTGCGGTAATGTTTGTCATGACCATAGCTACCATTGTTACCTACCTTATTCAGCACTACATACTCGAACCTTATGGTATAACTTTTCTACAAACAGTAGCTTATATTCTCGTGATAGCTTCCCTCGTGCAAATGGTGGAAATTATTTTAAAAAAGGTAAGCCCTGCAATGTACCAAGCATTAGGTGTTTTCCTCCCTTTAATTACCACCAACTGTGCTATACTGGGTGTTGCTTTATTAGTAGTGCAAAAAGATTTGAATTTGTTACAAAGCGTCATTTTTGCTGCTGCTAGTGCTTTCGGCTTTGGTTTGGCCATCGTACTTTTTGCTGGGATTAGGGAAAGGTTAGAAATGTCAGAACTTCCTGAAGGTATGAAAGGTGTTCCCGCGGCACTCATCGTAGCCGGTATTCTTTCCATGGCGTTTATGGGCTTTGCAGGGATGGTTTAGTTGGATTCTATTGCATACTATGATGAAAAAGTATCTCGTAATCTTATTTATAGTACAAGTAATTCAAATCGTAAAAATATTTGGTCAAGATATTAATAATAAAATAATTTATTACGATTCTACTTGGAAGGAAACTGATAAAGAAAATGCCTCATTTTATCGAGTAATTAAGGATTATGCTAAAGTGCAAAGTACTTATCATGTAATTGATTACTTTATTTCGGGAGTAAAACAAATGGAGGGGCAATTCAATGAACCTGAAGCAAAGTCAAAACAAGGAAGATTTGTTTGGTATTATGAAAATGGAAAGAAAAAAGTAGAGTCTAACTTTATTCGAAATAAACGTTTAGGCGAACATAAAACCTGGTACGAATTCAGGAAGCCTAAACTGGTTGGTGAATATTTTGTAGATAAGAAAAATCCTAATCTAAATCCCGAAGAGCTAAAAATCATTTCTTTTTGGAATGAAGCTGGAAAACAAACAGTAGTTAACGGCAATGGAGATTACTACAATCACTCAGATTCCGATCATGCTTCTCACAAAGGAAAGGTGAAAAATGGTAAGAAGGAAGGAATATGGACTGGATACTCTGAAAAACACTGTTTGACCTATGAGGAATTTTATGAAGAAGGAAAATTAAAAAAAGGAAAAAGTGTAGATGATTCAGGTAAGAAATTTAAATACAAAAAAGCTATTATTGGTAGTCGACCAATAGGAGGTATAAATGCATTTAACCAATATCTTTTTAATAATTTGAAATATCCTATTGGAGCTTTGGAAAATGGGATAGAAGGGGAGGTATATTTAGAATTTAATATCCAAATTGATGGAACGATTGAAGGGGTTAAAGTAATAAGGTCATTAGGACATGGTTTTGATGAAGAAGCCTTAAGAGTTATTCGAGATGCTAAAAAATGGCTACCTGGAAAATACAGAGGTAAAAAAACAGAACAAAGAGTGATACTTCCAATAGACTTTAGAGTAAAAAAATAAGCTATACTATATTTCCTATAAGGCTAAATATGATATGCCAGAAAATATAGAAAGGCTTAAAAATAGAAGATTAGCTAGAAAAAGATCGTTGTCAATCAGGGAATTTGCTTTAAGTATAGAAGCCCTTGAAAGGTTTATTAGAAAAGAACCTTTGAGAAAGGTGTACGAAAGTGCATTTGGGGCATTAGCTCTCGAAAGTGGAGAAGTTAGTTAATCCTAGATTGTAATAATCTTTTTTAAGGAAAGAGTAATACAAGGTTTAGAGGAGGTAGGCATAGAAACAGACGGTTTGTTTTTAAATTCAGATAGTGGATTTGATGGTGAAAAGCTGATACACCTATTTGATAAAGAGGGGGATTATATTGGACGTCCCAAAGAATAAACGGAATAGAAAAAGTAACCGTGACTGGGTTTTTGACAAGGAAATGTACGAGGAATAGTTTGTAGTGCAAAGGAACAATGCTTGGTTCGATAGCTTTAGTTCACGCTTGATTAGATAGGGTATTACCATTGAAAGTTGGTGGCCTTGGCATTTTATTTCCGCTACTTTTTGGATAGTAAAACTTAAAAGAAAAAAGTTTAAATCACTTTATTGATAATTACTAATATCAATTCATCTTTTGTGTAGAATTTTAAAAAACTAAGGTTAAATTTACATTATAAAAATTAAATCTATTTGCTGAATTTTTAACTGTATAACTATTTTTCCACTTTAACTTAAATCAACATGCCAATAAGATTAGGAGACACAGCACCAGATTTTACTGCAAATACTACTATGGGTGAGATTAATTTTCACGAATGGTTAGGAGATAGTTGGGGAATTCTTTTTTCTCATCCGGCAGATTTTACACCTGTTTGTACTACAGAGCTAGGTATGGTAGCTAGCTTAAAAGGAGCGTTTGATAAAAGAAATGTTAAACCTATCGCTGTTAGTGTGGATGGAATAGATTCACATAATAAATGGGTGCCTGATATAAATGAAGTAAACAATGTAACTATGAACTACCCCATCATTGCTGATGAAGACAAGAAAGTAGCTTCATTATATGACATGATTCATCCTAATGCTAGCGATAAAGCCACTGTAAGATCTGTATTTATTATAGGTGCAGATAAAAAGGTAAAACTAACACTGACTTATCCTGCGTCTACTGGAAGAAATTTTGACGAAATATTAAGGGTTATAGATTCTTTACAATTAACAGCTAATCATAGTGTAGCTACACCTGCTAATTGGAATGATGGTGACGATTGTATTATTGTTCCTGCTGTGAAAGACGAAGATATACCTGAAAAATTCCCCAAAGGACATAAAGTTGTAAAGCCTTATTTAAGGACTACTCCTCAGCCCAATAAATAATAAAAAAACCGGAAGAAATTCCGGTTTTTTATTGATTATTTATAAACAATTTCCCGTCTATCACATAAAATGTTTGTTCTGTTTCAGAAGAATAGTCCTTCCAATTTGAAAGGTTGATATATTCATCCTTATTATCTGTTAAGATTATTGCTTTGAGTGCATTTTTTTCATGATTCCATGTTAACGCTGTATCTTTCTGTACAATTTCAGGGAGCTTATCTGGGTTATTAGCAGCTAAAAAATAAGCACTCCCTCTGCCAAAAACCTTAGCAATACTGGTCTCATCAATAGCAACAGCGGTTTCTTCTTGAATGCCAATCCCTTTTGCTTGTAATTGCCAGTCTTTAATAATTCTTGCTAAAAAAGTGATATGTCTGCCTCTTCTATCAGGATCATTATAATGTGTATCAGTAATAATTTCACTTAGTATTGGTATATCGATAAAGTCCTTATTTTGAAGAGAAACATATCTAATATAAGGGTTTTCTAAAGCTTCATCAGAATATACAGTTCCTTTAAGTGCATCAAATACAAACCCTCCTAAAATGGCACAACCTGCACTAGTTCCACCAACAGGAGCTTTTTTTTCATTAATCAAATAATTGATAGCATCTTCTAGCAAGGTGTTTTTCCAAAATCTCACATAATCTGCCTGATTGCCACCAGCAATAAATAATGCTTCGGCTGCTCTAATACTATTGGCAACTTCTTCATTATTCGCCAGTATTTTGCTGCTAACCCTGAATGTTTCAACAGAATTTAAGTCGCCTAAATTATAAATATAATCATTGTAGGCATCTCCACCTGATGCTCGTAATACAACAAAATCACCTCCTTTTGCTTTATCAATCATCCATTGAATACCTTGGTCTACATCTTTACCACCACCCATTAATAGTATACCAGAAGAGGTGCTTACTTCTGTATCTTCACTATTGCCAACAATGCCAATGCTTGCTAAATTGGTTTGTGTACTATCCTTACTATCAATCACTTCCTCTGTACTACAGCACATAATAGTTAAAGAAAGTAAGAGGTAACCTATTTTTAAATTTATTTTTTCCATGCATTAAAATAAAAAAACTCCTTCAAAAAGAAGGAGTTTTGGACTAAATGAAAAATATATTTCTTAATTGATTAATAACTTTCTTACTTGGTGATAAGACTTAGTCTTAACTTCTATAAGATACAAGCCACTTTCAATATTACCTATGTTAAACCGGCCAGCAAAGTTACTACTAATAGTATTTTCGAATACTACTTTACCTGAAGTGTTGAAAACTTTTATTTTACCATTTTCTTTTTTAGGAGCACTTATTTCAATGCCAAAAGGACCATTTGTAGGATTTGGGAATACATTGAATTGTCCAAAGCTAAGTGCTTCATCAATAGAAGTGACCACACTTTGAGCTGTACTGAAATCTGAAGCTACAGCTCCATTAGTCGCTTGGATTCTATAAAAATAAGTACCTGCAGCAGGAACAGTTCTCACAAAGGATGTCTCAGTAGCACCTAGTGCAGTAATTTGAGTATAAGGGCCATTAACACTCGTTGCTTCTTCTATAACATAACCATCAACATTTTCTGTAACAACATCCCAAGAGAGGTTTACAACATTAATATCAGTTGTTGAGGCAACTGCTACAAAATTACCTGGAACAGCTGGGATTGGAATATCCGGTAAAGTAGAGGCTCGTAAAATATTACTAAAGTCTGAACTAGCAGAAGCATTTATAGCAAATACTCTATAAAATATTGTAGTATCTGGTGAAAGACCCGTTTGTGTAAATGTTGTAGTGTTTACATCAACCGTATCCAAAGTTGTAAAACCATTAGCATTATTTATCATAGAACTTTGGATAACATATTCAAGAATATCACCAGTACCAGCTGTCCAACTAATAGTAATTTCACTAGTTGTGCTATCAGTAGCTACAAGCTCTGTTGGCGATCCTAGTAGCGAAGCTGTAGTTGTTCCACTTGCTACATTAGAGTAACCTGATTCAAAGTTCTCATTAATAGCTTTGACTCTGTAAAATACGGTGGTCTCAGGTGATATACCAGTATGACTAAAGGTTGTATCTTCTGCTGATAATTCTACCAATTGTGAGTATTCAGCTTCCTCATTACTAAGTGCGCTTTCCAGAATGTAGCCAGTGATTGTTGAAGCTGGTGAATTCCAAGAAAGATCGATTTGATTTGAAGAAACAACAGTAGCAGTAAGATTAGTAGGTACTTCAAGTGGTATAGCTGCAGTTGTAGCACTTACCACATTAGAATATGCTGACTCAGCATCTTGATTGATAGCTTTAATTCTATAAAATACAACAGTAGCAGGATCAATATCTGTATGGCTAAAGGTAGTATCTTCAGCTGTCAATGTTGCCAATTCAGAAAAAGCAGCCTCTTCGTTAGTAAGCGCACTTTCTAAAATGTAGCCAGTAAAAGTTGAGCCGGGAGCATTCCATGAAACATTAATTTGACTTTCTGAAATAGCAATAGCTGCAAGTTCAGTTGGAGCTTCAGGAGCTATATTTTCCATAATCGACTCCTCAAAAGCAATAGCCCAATTGTATAAGCTAGTGTTATCAAAAGTCGCAGATTGATTATCACTATCTCTGAGATTTCCTCTGGGAGATGAATTACTTGCTGCATAAAGTATTTTCGCATTCTCACCAATGTTTCTATCAGTAGTAATTATCACCTTATTGCCATCTGAAATGGCAACATCTGTTATATTAATTTGACCATCAATATCAAATAATTCAAAGCCAAAAGAGCCTGGGTTAACTACAGTGGATTCATCCAAGACTAGTGGTTCAGCTATCACGTTAAACTCAACTGTAACAGTATTTGTATTTTTTACAATATTCTTGGGAGATACTGGAGTCCACGCTTCTTGATCAAATGAAATATCTTTATAAGTTTTGGCTAAATATTGAGCTAGTATTTCTCTACCGAAATCTGTATCCTCAGCAAAATAAGAAGGTGTAGAAATATTGATATTCTTATTTATTTTCGAAGCATTATATTGTGCTACGGCTATTGCAGGATCAATTGATTGTACTAAAAATATTGGATAGTCGACACCTGTAGTCGATAATGTAGTATTTAAATCTGAATTTAGATCATTTACTAACTGGTCTAAAGCAGTTTTATATGTAGCTGTATCCGTGCCAACATCAGCATTACCTTGTAGGAAATTAATAGCCCTAAAGCTATAACTTAAGCTTTTATCAGTAGCTATTTGTTGCCCTTGCGCTATTTGTGCTAATAGTTTATCATAGGTCACAGAGTTCTTACTGATATCTGCGATTTTTCCATTTGACAATCCACTTATAGTACTTAATATTTCATATCTATCATAGTCGTCTGCAAAACCTAATTCGGTTGTCAGAATTCCATTAAAATGATATGCTGGTGTAAAAGACATTCCACCAGCTCCACCAGTAGGCATTGTTATTAAATCGGTTCCATTTTCATCAAATACTCCAGTATCAAAAATGAAATTTCTACTACCTGCTCCTCTGTCTGGAGTACTTGAAAGTGCTAAGTCATCTCCAAAAGTTGCAACATGATTTACTTCAATAAGATCTGATGGAACTGCTCTTGTCATAACAGTTACAGTATCACTCCATTCACCTTCCTCAGGTGCGCCATTTGTTAAAGCTCTAACTGAATAAGAATAGTTTGTTTCTGGAGTAAGGCCAGTATGAGAATAATAAAAATCAAATTTATCATTAGTTTCAAGAGGTGCAAATGGACCATTATCTACAGAGAATATCAATTCGTAATTGTCTGCAGTAGGTACTGGATCCCAAGCAATATCAACTGATGCATTGCCACGTACAAGTGCATTTAGATTATTTACCTTTGAAGGTGTTATTGGTTGGAAAGATCCTTCGTCTGCAATTTTAACAATTTCAACGTAATCAACAAAACCAAAGAAACCAGAACCTGTTAACTCTATATCTAAAGCATAAGTACCAACGGCTAATGCTGTTAATACATTATCAGATTCTAGAACTCCCCAAAATGAGCCTCCTATACTCGGGCTAAAATCAGAAGTACTTGAAGAATTGAAAGTAAATGGAATTTCTATATTGTCTAATGATATTGAGTATTTGCTTGGGTTATCTACAAATGATGTTGGTATAAATCTATCTCCTGACCTGAGTCTTATATTAATTACATAATCACTCTGTTCAGTGATTTCAAATTCAATTCTAATTCTATCAGAAGGGTCAGGTATGCTTACTGCAGAATTACCACTAGCAGCTTCAATTGAAAAAACTGAAATTAGGGAATTAAAATTATTATTGTTAGGATTTGCAACATCATTGACAACAACAAAGTTATCTTCTGCCTCATAAATTTCCGAAGAAACTATTGCTTTTCCGGCAGGTATAGGTACCGGATTATTGTTTTTTATTTTGTTAGTATTCGCATTGATACTGCTAACAAAAATTATTTGCATTATGAATAATACAAATACGGAAATAAGATTTCGATTGCTTCGGTTTGTGATTTTTAAATTGGTACAACTCGCTTTTTCCATAGAGATATTGGTTACTAATAAATATGATTGAATCTTAAGTTAAGTTGATAATTTAATTTGGTTCTATATGATTTTACTTGAAAAGACATTTAAATAATACAATTTTCTATAGGAATCCATTGGCTTATCTTGGAATTATTATAACTCATCAAGTAATTTCATAAAGAGCCA
>JBCDJE010000051.1:0-12437 GCA_038748185.1 Bacteroidota bacterium | reverse complement strand
TATTAAGTAAACATATTATTCCCCTCTAGAAAACTTGTACATAAATCAAAAGTTAAATAAAAAATAAGTAATTATGGTTGTTTCAAATGATGAAGTAAACTTTGAACTGAACATGCTATGGCCACTCAAGGAGGCTAGTGATGCAGGATGCTATTTCTATAATGTACCCATCGAAAGACATATTTCTACAACAGAAGTAGAGGTCAGAGAAAAAGGAAGAATGTTGATGTTTGGAGGTTATTCTTATTTGTCTCTACATAATCATCCTTATATTAAAGAAGCTATAAAAAAAGCTGTAGATATTTGTGGTAGTGGAGTACAGGGTGCACGTTTATTGGCGGGTACAGCTGATATGCATAAAATTCTTGAAAAAAAGATTAGTGCATTTAAAGGAACTGACGATACTATCACATATTCTAGCGGTTACATTGCAAATGTTTCTAGTATTTCTTCTTTAGTAGGAAGAAATGATACGATTTTTTCAGACAAACTCAATCATGCTTCTATTATAGACGGTTGCATGTTAAGTAAAGCCAGATTGAGGAAGTTTCGACATAACGATATGGAACATTTAGAGAAATTATTAAAACAAGAAAACAAAGGAAGATTACTTGTGATTGTAGATGCTGTTTTCTCAATGGATGGAGATATAATTGATTTACCTAAGTTAAGTTGGTTGTGTAAAAGATACAGAGCACTTCTTATGGTTGATGAGTGTCATTCGCTAGGGGTAATTGGCAAGACAGGAAAAGGCATTGAAGAACACTTTAATTTACCGACCGATAGTATAGATATCAAAATGGGAACTCTCGGGAAAAGTATTCCAAGTCAGGGTGGATATATAGCATCAAGTGATAAAATTTGCACATATTTGAGACACCAATCAAGAGGTTTTATTTATACTGGTGCGAATGCACCAACTAATGATGCAGCATCAATTGCAGCTTTAGAAATTATCGAAAATGAACCTGAGAGAGTAGAGAAATTACACCACAACATAAGCTATGCAAAGTCCAAGCTTTTAGAGGTGGCATTCCAATGTTAGATTCTGATACAGCTATTCTTCCTGTTTTATGTGGAGAAGATTGGGCTGCATGGAAAGTGGCAAGACATTGTCATAAAAAAGGAATTTACATCCAGGCAATTCCTTATCCTGTAGTACCTAAAGGAAAAGCTAGACTTAGACTTTCCATTAATACAGATCATACTAAACAACAGATTGACTATTTTGCAAAAATACTTGAAGAAACAACAGCAATACTAAATTTGACAGAATCAACTGCATAAAATAAATCTACTAAGCTAAATCTAAAAGAGAAAAGAAGCCGAAGGCAGAAAAAATATAGCTACCAATGCTTTCTATCTGCTGACCCCATTTTTGTAGGGTAAGATAAAGAGCTATACGGCAAAAAAAGCACTTTGACTATATGCACGTTCGCTGAGCTGACCTATTATATGAATTAGCTATTCCAGAAAAGCTTTCGAAACTAGCAGTCACAATCAACTCCCTTAATAGCTCTTATATTTCCAGCATCAATTATTGAAGCTTATAATGTAGGATTTGATTCTACTTCCGCACCTTCAGGTTTTTGAAAAGTAACTGTGTTAGGCACTTCATTGCTAAATACTACATTCTCAAAAACAGCACTGCTTCTTTGTTTACCAAAACTTCCGTCTTCCCAGGTATAAAATGACATATTTAAGGGTAATTTCATGCCGTTTATCTCTTGCCAATCATCGTATTTTAGCGCATTGTATTTAGTGCTTTGCTCTTTAGAATAATAGGTTACAGTATACCGAATGAAGTCTAGCATGTTATCATCCTTATTAAAATAGCAGATATAATTATCTTCAGGAGAGTCTCCCACATTTTCCCCATAGCTTATTTTTAATACATTATAAGCTTTTCCATCAACAGTTTCTTCACCCATTTCTTCATATTCAATACCCGGGTCTGCAAGGACAAAAGGAAGAGAAAAAAAGTAAAAATAAAGATTGTGGTAAAAACGTATAGATTTGCCTCCAAAAGCATCTTTACTAGGTATCACCCAGGCCTGTTCACCATCAAAGCCCAGTTTATAATTATCGGTAATGAGCAACGTTTTTCGATTTTTTAGATCAATAAGTTGATACTCACTAAAATCGGGTTTCTGCATTTCGTATTCCAATGTCCCAAATGACTGCCATTTCTCCAAACCACCATGGGCTGCTAATGCCTTAGCCAACACTGCAGGATAAACAGTTGTAGTAGCTACTGCTTCATTAGGTACTGTTTCTACTTGAGATTGATCTTCTTTTTTATTGTTTTGTTGACTACAACCAAATAATACAAAGATGGAAATAATTAAATACAGGATTCTTTTCATTTTATAATAATCAAAAAAATAATAGATGCAAATTACACATTCTCTTAATGATACTCAATCATTATCATTAATTTATAAAAAACAATTCCGGATAGCCTGATAAGACAAACTATCCGGAATTTTAATCCAATTAGAAGGTATTTTATATTTTCAGAAAAACTCCTAGAGAATAAGCCGGAGCAGCCAACACTCTTTTGGCATTAAAAGCGAACCCTGCTCCGGCACTTACGCCCCAGTTATCTTTTACTTCATAAACTAATTCGGGAGAAAGACTTATAAATTCTATGTTATTGCTGAATATGCCATTGTTAGCCACAAACTCCCCATCGCCATTATCTAAGGGGTTTATTCCATAGAGCCTCATTATACCCCACCATTTTTTAGAGAAATTTACACCCGTCTCAACGCTATATCTAAATTCATCGGAAAAACCTTCTGTTCTGTTATTGAAACCTGTCATAGCACTCACATAAACTTTCCCATCTGAAAATGATTTACTTACATCCACACTTAGCATCTGGTTAAACTCCCCGTCACCTGTTTGTAAAAGCTCACTGGTTCCTCCTGAAGGATTGCCAAATGGAATACCTAAGGTAAGTCCTACAGAAACTGCTACTGAACTATTAATTATATTGTATTTTAGTCCTATATCGGTATCGCCTACAGAGTTTACAAAATCTCCTTCTTGTACGAGTTCTCCTGTATTACTTTCAACTCTGTTTAAGGTTGATCTACTGAAAAAAGGAAAGTAAACCGTTGCGGTTAAGCGATCTGTTAAGCCATATTCACCATAAAGATAGGTTGCGTAAAAACCAGTAGTAGTTATATCTACAATATCTCCTGCCGGAGTAAAATATTGGTCGGCAATTATCGCATATTGCCCTAGTTTAAAATATCCACTTCCTTTTGGTTGTGGCCAACCTCCACCTGCAAAGCTACTGGTATATATGAACAGGCTTAATAAAAAAGCAGTTAGCAATAAACTTCTTCTTCTTATGAGAGAACTATTTTTCATCTTGATAAGAGTTATAATTTGAATATTTTTTGTGATGGAAATTAATTAGTGAAGGTGCCTCTGCCAAATGGTACACCAAAAGGCTTACAGTAGATAATTACATAACTATAGGCATTGAATAAGTCCGGCTGATCAAATTCATACGATTGTGCTCCACTGGTAGCTGATAACTTTCCTAGTTCGAGCCCACCGCTCACACTGTTATCATTATTGGAAAGATACACATAAAGGCCAGGACCATTAGAAACCCTAAAGTTTTCTGAGAAATTCAATCTAACAGTAGTAGTTCCCACCAATTCCATACTGAAATTTCCTTCTACACTATAATTATTTAGTCCCACAAATTCTCCTGTTCGCTGCCCATCAGTTACAACTGTTTCACCACCAGCAGTTACAGCTACAGAATCTCTTATATCACCCACATTTACAATAACATAGGTCATTCCTTCCGCTAAAGCAGTTGCTTCACCATTTTGGGCAACATTAATTACATTCTCGTCGGCAGTACCCCATGTAAGACTTACATCTTCTATTTCGCCTGTTGCTCCAAAAAATACAGCTTCAAACTTAAAATTTTCACCTACTTTAATTGAATTTGCAAAGGTTGTAATCTGTACCCTCTCAGGGAAAATTTCCTCTTCTAAAATATCTGTTCCGATGCAAGCGGTAAGCATCAGAGAAATAAAAGTGGGTATAATCAATTTATTCATAGCAAACTGAACATTACATTAAAAACATTTTTCATAATTTATAAATCAAAGATATACCATTTGAGAATCAGGAAATGTCAGCGGGATAACATTCAATATTTTTTTTAAAAAAACTGATTTTATTTAGATAAAGGATACATAGAATGCATCATAGATCACTTTTCTTTTTGCTGTCCCTTAAAAAAAATAGGCTTAATAGATACTTGTAGCCAAAACCAGTTGGCTATTTCATCTTCACTTCCTCCTTTTAGAAATGAGAGTGTTTCTGTACCAAACATTTGCGAGTAACCTCCTTGAACAGTTACTAAATCGTAAGGTTTGTAAGTAAAATAATAGTCAGCTTCAACGCCAAGTAGGTTGTCCATATTTGCTCCATTTACAAACTGATCAGGAATATTAGCTTGTGAATAAAAGCTATGAATATCGAGATGACTGGTGAATTTAGATGAATGTTGATAATTGAATTTTAGCATTAAATCTCTCAAACCAGCATCGGGTGTAAAACCCAGATAAAAATAATCCATTACGCCAAAATGCCTATGCCTGAAACCATATAAGATATTAAATGTATTATTTCTATTACTTTCAACATCGTCTAATAAATTATCAGGTGTACCAGAAAGTATGTCAGCACCAAGTAAAATTTTTAGTTTTTCTGTTACTTCCAGTTCCCCTTTTAACGACCAAAACCAAGCATTTACATTTCTGTTTTCCAAGTCTTCTCCTGCCTGATAGTAACCTATGCCATGTAAGGTAAAATTACTACCAAAGTATTTAAAGTTTCCGCCAAAGGTTTGGGTATATTTCACCACTGTATCGGGTTCGGTTCTTTGTAAACCATGATTAATCCCCATTAAAGAAAGACTTACTTTTTTATAATCTTTATGCAACCAGAGGTATTGCATGTATTTATAGTAATTGTTGGTAAAAGGTTCATCAAAAAGGGTCGCTCTATCCTGGTTAAATGCCAAACCAAGATGGACTTGGAAAGTAGAATCCTGCCATTTAAAAATACCTAAGTCATGACTTCTGCCAGCTTCACGCCAATTTAAAGTACCAAATAAATATCCATCATCGTACAACAATTCTTGGCGACCAGCTTTTAGGCTCAACTTGCTAAACAATTTCAATTCAGCCCAGGCTTCAAAGACACCTATTGAAGGTTCATCTGATAGCTGATCTTGATCTCCCCAGACCCTTACATCTTGAAAAGAAAAATGGGTTGTGAACTTATCTTGAAATTGATAATGCAAGTTCAAGCGCGTTCTTTGGGCAATAAAAATACTGGGAGAATTTTCAGGGGCAGGCAGTCGAAAAACACCATTCCGATATTGAAATCTAGATCTGTATTCACCTGAAATCTCGATCTGAGCTGATACATTAAAAATAGTAGAGGAAAGAAGCAAGAATAGTATAAAAAATCGCATTAAATACTGTTTAGGTTTTTGTAAGCAACTAAACAAGAAGAGAAATTGTATGTTTTAACTTAGTTTTTTTGCAGCTAAACAGAAAAAATGAAATTTTTATACAGTTTTTTACAAATTTCTAACTATGACATCTTTAAGGTATTGGTTTTGGAAATCAGTCATTTCACCAATCTTAGCCTTACCGTCTGAAATAAACCTAGCTGAAAGTGGTTTTTTATACCGATTAGAAAGTTGCCTGAGTAGCTGTAAAATCCGCAATACTTTTTCAGGAGCCTCATTTACACCAATTGGGTAAGTATCGATACCTAAACCGCTATGCATAGAAAGGAAAAGATTACGCTCAATATTAAACTTCCCATTCTCATAGGCGTTTGCTAAGACAAAATCTTCTAAACAAGGTAGCATTAAGCCGCAAAGCCCTATTGGTTTAGGGTTTGCTTTCTTAATAAATGCCGTTATTTCCATAAAATCATCACTCAAAACAATCTTATCAAAATTACCTAAGATCCTAGTTAAAAAATGTAAAAGGCTTCCATTCCCCTCAAAAAGAGGAGCTATTGAGCTATCAATTCCTAAAAAACCTTGCTCATCATTAAATATATCAGCTAACTCAATCCAAACCTGTTGCATATTCTGAAACCAATCTTTGAGCAATTTGCAACCTGCAGCAAGATTAGTTGGTTGAAGCCCTATGGCAAAGCCATTTTTTTCAAAATTTGCAGATGGGAAATAAGGGCTTGAAGGAGCATTATTTACTACAAAAGCAAACTGAAATAGCTTCTCAGGGGCTTCATGCATCAATCTGAATAGTAAATCTACATGTGCTTCTGTTAAGTATTCAGTTATATCAATATGGCAGGAAGTTCTTTTTGCCTTACAAAAGTCATAGAAGTTATCTATGACAAATTTAAGGTTACACGATCCAATACTTATTAACAGATTTTTATTAGGTAGGGCAGCTTCAAGTAATGCAAAATCTTTTAATGGTATGCAGCATCTTTCTGTTTGTATCACAAAACCTTTTGCCAGCAACTTTTCCCTGACAGAAGCTAGTTTTCCAATATTGAGTGCATCAATACTTTCTGCAAAAAGACATAACGACCTAACGATTTTTTCTGGCATTTTTTATTCTTCTTGAAAAATTCAAGATAAAGATACCGATCTCTAATTAGAGTTAATCAATCACCAATTTATAAGTAGGATCTTCCAGCACATTTACGTCAATAAGCTCTTCTGCATTTTTTAGTAGTCTCCTACAATCGAGGCTTAGGTGTTTTAAGTGAACCTTTTTCCCCACTTTTTGATAGCGCTCAGTTATTTTATTTAAAGCTTCAATTGCTGACATATCCACTACTCTGCTTTCTGCAAAATCTATGATCACTTCTTCAGGATCGTTTAAAACATCAAACTTCTCATTAAAGGCGGTTACTGATCCAAAAAATAGGGGACCATAAATTTCATAATGCTTTACACCATCTTTATCAACACTTTTTCTAGCCCTTATTCTTTTAGCATTGTCCCAAGCAAAAACCAATGCCGAAATAATCACACCTACTATAACTGCCACAGCTAGATTATGTAGAATAGCAGTTACTAAAGTCACTAATACCATCACAAAAATATCAGACTTAGGCATCTTATTATAGGTTCTTAAACTTGCCCACTCAAAGGTACCAATCGATACCATTATCATTAATCCGGTTAGCGCAGCCATGGGTAATTGCTCCACCAAGTTTGCTCCAAACATGATAAATACCAAAAGCATTACGGCTGCTACTATGCCTGACAATCTTGCCCTAGCCCCACCTGAAATATTGATTAAACTCTGACCAATCATAGCACAACCACCCATTCCCGAAAACAGCCCTGAGAGAATATTTGCTAACCCTTGTGCAGCAGCTTCTTTATTGCCTCTTCCGCGTGTTTCTGTTATTTCATCTATGATATTTAGCGTCAATAAACTTTCAATTAACCCCACACCAGCCATGATAGCAGCATAAGGTAATATGATGAGTAAGGTATCAAAATTAAAAGGGATACTGGGAATATGAAAAGGGGGGAAACCACCTTGAATAGAAGCAATATCGCCTACGGTTCTCGTATCAATATCAAAAAAAGTTACTGCTCCAAATATTGTTAAAATAGCAACCAATGATGAAGGAATTGCTTTTGTCAATTTTGGTAATCCCCAAATGATAAGCATAGTTAAGAGTACTAATCCCAGTAATATAAATAGTTCTGAACCTGTTAACCAAGCCCCATTACCATTTTTAAACTGGTCTAACTGAGACATAAAAATAATAATAGCCAACCCATTTACGAATCCAAAAATTACCGGATGAGGCACTAAACGCATCAGTTTACCAAGCTTTAAAAACCCTGCTGCAACCTGAATAAGGCCTGCTAAAACTACGGTAGCAAAAACATATTCTACACCATGGGATTTGACTAAAGCAACAAACACAACAGCTACAGCACCGGTAGCACCTGAAATCATTCCCGGTCTTCCACCTAAAACTGCAGTTACTAAACCCATTACAAAAGCGGCATACAACCCTGTTAAAGGTGAAAGCCCTGCAATTAATGCGAATGCTACTGCTTCAGGAATTAAGGCTATGGCAACGGTAAGCCCTGATAAAACTTCGGTTTTATAATCAACTTTTTGTGATAAATCAAATAAATTGAAATACTTATTCATAAAAATAAGAGCTTGGAGATCGGAAGTACTTTTTCCGAAACAAATAAAATTTAATTGGGAATTACGCTACGTGAAGATGGAATAGTTTCAGACTATTTATTGGTAGCGTGCTAGTTTTTCATTTCAATGTGCGAAGCTAGCAATTTCTTATTGAAAATAAATAGTCTGCCAAAATAGTTTTTACAGATATTCGGCTCAATCTCTGCTATTCATATTGATTTACTCGAAGTACCCGCACAACACTATTCCATACTCTTTCTCATTAAAAATAATCGTACGCACTTTTTAGAATTAAGCTTGGCATCTACGAAAAGGATTCACTTATTTTTTTATATTTAAGTTTTTATCCTACAGTTATTCTTTTCTATGCTTGAACTCCAAAACCTGGTGATTAACTACGACAAACATCGGGTTATCAACCAGCTTAGCATTCAGTTCGAAATGCAAAAAATTCATGGTTTAGTGGGGTTTAACGGCTCAGGAAAAACCACTTTATTACAAGCTATATTCGGAACAAAAAAACTTTCTGCAGGAAAAATTTTATTAGCCGGAAAAACCATTAATCACCGTGATATCGCTTACTTACCAACCAGTAACTTTTTCTACTCCTATCTCACAGGTAGGGAGTATCTTCGCCTTTTCCCACAAAAAAATCCCCATTTTAAGCAAGACGTTTGGGAAGAGCTCATGCATTTGCCACTCGATGAACTCATTGAACACTACTCGACAGGGATGAAAAAAAAGTTAGCTTTAATCGCCATCTTAAAGCTAGATAAAAAAGTAATTTTATTAGATGAGCCTTTTAATGGACTAGATCTTGAGTCTGGCAAAATATTAAATCTGTTGCTTGATCGATTAGCAGAAAGAGGGAAAACTGTCATCATTACTTCACATATTATAGAAACCCTTACTGCTTCTTGTCATCAAATTCATTTGTTAGAGAAAGGAAATATTCAAAAAACATTTGATCGTGAAAATTTCGATTCTATAGAAAAGGAATTATTTGATAAATTTATTACCAAAGCCAACGACTTACTCGATGATGCTATTTAACTCCCTATCTGTACTTTTAATAAAAAAGATGTCTCTACGAATTGTACCATCTATATTATTATTCATTCTTGCGTTTGCGCTAAACGCTCAACAATTAGAGCGTACCCAAATTGAAAATCTAGCTGATGCCCAATTAGTAAGTGCCCTTACAAACTTGCGCAGTTTTTTAAGTATTCCCAATGATGCACACGATCCAAAAGACATTCAAAAAAATATTGATTGGATGCAGGAAGCGTTTGAACAAAGAAACTTTAAAGTAGCCTTACTGCCTACAAAGGGGGAGATTCCTATCTTACTGGCTTCAAATAGTTTTAAAGATGCTAAAAAAACAGTGCTAATTTATTTGCAAGCTGATGGGCAGCCAGTTGATCCTACTCAATGGCATCAACCTGATCCCTTTAAACCTGTTTTAAAAGCCCAAGACGAATCCGGCAACTGGGAAATAATTGATTGGGCTAGGCTGGATGGTAATTTTGGTGAAGATTGGCGGGTATTTGCTAGAGCGGCTTCTGATGCTAAAGGGCCAATTATTATGTTCTTGGCAGCGCTAGATGCTATGAAACAAGCTGGCTTTACTCCTGATTACAACCTAAAAGTTATTGTAGATTTTGAAGAAGAGTTAGGTTCTCCTCATTTACCTGATGCTGTAATTACTCATAAGGAAAAACTGGCTGCTGATATGCTCATCATTTACGATGGACCTCCTCACATCACAAACCAACCTACCCTTAAATTTGGTGCAAGGGGCATTGCAGATGTAACCCTAACAGTTTACGGACCAAGAGTGCCGCAACACAGTGGGCATTATGGTAATTATGCTCCTAATCCTGCTTTGAGGTTATCGCAACTCTTAGCTTCTATGAAAGATGAAAAAGGGAGGGTAGTTATTCCCGGTTTTTATGACGGGGTAATGTTGGATGCTGAAACCAGAAAAATTCTCGAAGCTGTACCGGATGATGAAAGCATGATTATGCAAAAACTAGGTATCTCCGAAATAGACCAGGTAGGTAACAATTATCAGGAATCAATACAATATCCTTCCCTTAATATTCGGGGGATGAAATCGGCATGGGTAGGGAAAGAAACACGTACTATTATTCCTGCTAAAGCCACAGCGGAGATTGATGTTAGGTTGGTACTTGAAAGTGATCCTGAACGATTAATTAATCTTATTAAAAAGCATATTGAAGCGCAAGGTTTTCACTTGATAACAGGAGAACCTACTGAAGAAGAACGCATGAAATACCCCAAGCTCGTAGCATTTGAGTACAGTGTTTCCTATGCAGCGTTCAGAACAGATTTCAATTCTGAGGCAGGAAACTGGTTAAGCAAAGCTTTCGTGCGTCTATTTGGCAAAGAACCCATAAAAATTCGTACTACTGGTGGCTCTATCCCGATCTCGCCATTTGTATCAACTTTGGGCATTCCTGCGGTAACCGTACCAACAGTCAATCCTGATAACAACCAGCACAGCCCTAACGAAAACTTGCGCTTAGGAAATTTGAAAAGAGGCATTCGCACGTACTTAGCTATACTCGCTCAGGAGTTTAATTAGTACGACTATCTTATGAAAAGATATCAACATAAACCTGATAATAGCCTATTTTTATACGCTGCTTACTATCCGTTAAGAACAGATAAGAAATACTGAGTTATTGAAAAATGCATAAACACAAGATAAAAGAACTTAAAGATACTTTTGAGCAAGAGGCAAAAGAAGTGAGGGGCATTGAATGCTGGTCTGCCCGTACTTTACAAAAACTACTAGGATATGTAGAATGGAGAAAGTTTGAAAATGCAATTCATAAAGCAGAAGAAGCTTGTAAAAACAGTGGTGAGCGCGTTCTGGCACATTTTGTCGAGGTCGACAAAACATCGCCTATGCCACAAGGGGGGCAAAGAATTATTAAAGATTACTTACTTAGCCGTTATGCTTGTTACCTTATTGCACAAAACGGAGATTCTAGAAAAGAAGAAATTGCTTTTGCACAAAGCTATTTTGCCCTTCAAACCAGAAAGTCAGAACTGATTGAAGAAAGGATTAAAATTACAGAAAGGGTTACCGCTCTCAAAGAATTGAGAGAAAGTAAAGAGACATTGCAAGAAACCATATTACAAAGAGGTATTGATGAAAAGGGATTTAGAGAAATTGCAGATGCAGGAGATAAAGAGCTTTTCAATATGTCGAATGAAAAGTTAAGGGAAAAGATGAATATTCCTAAGGATAGAAATATTGATGATTTTTTACCCAAAATTACGCTAGCTGCCAAAAATTTTTCTAACCTGATTACCGAAGCGAACATCCATCAAAAAAACCTGCAAAACAAAAAAGATATCAGCGAAGAGCACCAACATGCCAACAGGAGCATACGAAATACTTTGAAAGAAAATGATATCAGGCCTGAAAACCTTCCACCAGAAGAGGATATAAAAGAGTCTCAAAAAAAGCTGAAAGAGTAGCATTGATTATTTTGAAAATATACTTACTGAAAATATGAATGACTATAGATCATTATACTGTACTATTTGGATCGAAAAAATGTATACAAACTGGTTATAATTTATTTCTTTATTCTCTATTATTAATACATATTACTGAGCGTATTCGTACTTACTATTATGATATCACCAGGAATTGGGTTAATGATTTGGTCATATATAATGTTTGTTGGAGGGATAATAATTGCTACTTAATTAAGTTTTTAGTATCTCAAATAAACAAGAAAGATTGATTTTTATCTAAATACTTTATCTAATTAAAATGAATTTGCAGTACAACCTTCAAAACATGTACAGCAGTTTATAAGATTTATGATTTTCTATGAAAAAAGAACACCATTTAGTATTTTAGGAAAACTTTTTTTCTTTCTCAATTTTTAATATAAAAGGCATTTGAAGGTTTTTACAAATTAATTTCTACCACAGATTTTAGACTTTAAAAACAATGCAAAAAAGCATATTTACATGCCTTTTCCTTAGTATTCCATTTTTCATAACTGCCCAAGAAGGCACCCGCTTTTACCTTACACCCGACATTTCCCACCCCTTTTTTCTATCTCCATTTTTTAGGAGCTTTGCTGTATGTCAGAAGAATTATCCAGTAAAACCCTTGATCACCTCGGTTTGGTGAGTGGGATGTGTGAAGAATTAGATTTGGTCAATCAGATA
>JBCDJE010000050.1:0-12490 GCA_038748185.1 Bacteroidota bacterium | reverse complement strand
TTTATCTATTACTTTTTCAAGCATTTCTAACTGAAGCACAAGTGCCAGAAAGTGCCTTAGAAGCCTTTAAGTTTAGGCTTATTGGTCCATATAGAGGAGGTCGTGTTACAGCTGTTACGGGGATTCCACAAGAAACTTTCACTTTTTATATGGGTACCACTGGCGGTGGAGTTTGGGAAACTACAGATGCAGGACTCAATTGGAAAAATATTTCTGACGGCTTTTTTGAGTGTGCTTCCATTGGCTCAATAGAAGTAGCACCATCTGATAGAAACATATTATATGTGGGTACAGGCTCTGCTAGCCCTAGAGGAAATATATCAAGCGGATGTGGGATATACAAATCTCTTGATAAAGGAAAAACTTGGAAAAGTATGGGACTTGAAGATGCCGGACAAATTGGAAAAATACAAATTCACCCTAAAAACCCCAATTTAGTATATGCTGCCGTATTGGGCAATGTATTTGGTAAAAGCAGTACCAGAGGAATATATCGTTCCACTAACGGTGGTATTAACTGGGAAAGAATTTTACATCTCAATGACTCTACCGGAGCGATTGATATGGTAATGGATATGAGTAACCCCAGGGTGATGTATGCAGGGATGTGGCGTGCAGAAAGAAAACCCTGGACTATGATTGACGGCAGCAGCGATGGCGGTTTATACAAAACCAACGACGGAGGAGAAACATGGGAAAAATTATCCAAAGATTTACCTAAAGGGGTTGTAGGTAGAATTGGTGTAGCCGTTTCGCCTGTAAATCCACAAAAATTATGGGTGATTCAAGAAGCAAAAGAGGAAGCAGAAGGAGGTATTTTTAGGTCTGAAGATGGAGGAGAAAGCTGGATAAAAGTAAATCGGGAACATAAATTGAGGCAACGCGCTTGGTATTACTCAAGAATTTTTGCTGACCCAGTAGATGAGCATACGGTATATGTAGTAAATACTGGTTTTTATAAATCTATAGATGGGGGCACAACTTTCGAGCGAATTCCTACTCCTCATGGTGATAATCATTGTTTATGGATCAACCCTGAGAACCCAAAAGTAATGATTGAAAGTAATGATGGTGGTGCTAATGTGAGTTTTAATGGAGGGAAAACATGGACTACTCAATATAACCAGCCTACAGCAGAAATTTATAGAGTTACTGTTGATAATCAATTCCCCTATAGGGTATATGGTGCACAACAAGATAATAGTACAATTAGTGTTTTCAGTAAGAGTCCTGGAGGAATTGACCCTAAACAACATTGGCTCAATGTAGGTGGCGGGGAAAGCGGTCATATTGCCGTACATCCTAAAAATCCATCTATCGTTTATGCGGGGAATTATATCGGGCAAATAGATCGAACAGACTTTTCAAAAGGGCATAGCAGAAACGTGGTTGCCTATCCTCAAATGCATGACGGCACTGCACCCCGAAATATTAAGTATCGCTTTCAGTGGAACGCACCTATTCGTATTTCTCCTCACAATCCTGATATACTGTATCATTGTTCGCAATTTGTACACAAATCAACAGATGGTGGGCAAAGCTGGGAAACGATTAGTCCCGATCTCACTACTAATAATGATGCTTACCAAGATATCCCCGGTGGTCCGGTACAGCACGACCATACAGGTGTAGAACTATACACCACTATTTTTGCCTTTGAAGAATCTCCCCTTGAAGCAGGTTTACTTTGGGCAGGTTCTGATGACGGCTTAGTACATCTCTCAACTGATGGTGGGAAAAGCTGGAAAAATATTACACCAGAGGAAATGCCTAAAGAGGGTACGATAAATACTATAGAACTTTCTAAACACCATCCTGGTAGGGCATTCATTGCTGTTTACAAATATCGAGAAAATGATTTTAAGCCCTACATTTTTAAAACCGATGATTATGGAGAAAACTGGAAGTTGTTAACTGACGAAAAAAATGGTATTCCTAAAAAACACTTTGTACGTGTGGTAAGAGAAGATCCTGATCGTAAAGGTTTACTATATGCAGGTACAGAGTATGGTTTATATATTTCCTTTAATGAAGGCGAGAAATGGCAAAAATTCCAGCAAAATCTTCCCATAACACCTATTACCGATATGCAAATCCATCAAAAAGATTTAGTGATTGCTACACAAGGGCGCTCATTCTGGATACTTGACGACCTTAGCCCTCTCCATGAGATAAATGATGAGCAGTTGGCAAAATCTATGCATTTATTTAAACCAAGAGCTGCTTACCGTACACAATTACGCGGTTTTCGAGGTAGCGCAAATGCAGCCCCTGATCCATTACCAATTGGTGCTTCCATTTACTTTCATTTAGCCGACTTTCAAGAAAGTGATACTATAGTACTTACTGTAAAAGACAGCGATGGGAAACTCGTAAGGCAGTTTAGTACACAAGTAACTGAAGAAGAAACCAATAAAGAAAAATTAAAAGTGACAAATGGCTTAAATCTTTTCCATTGGGATTTAAAATATCCTGCGCCTGAACTCTTAGAAGATTCTTATATGTCATTAGCTTACACCGGTGGAGCGAGTTCTCCACCAGGCAGATATATCATCTCTTTGGCATACAAGGGTGAACAGGAAGAACAAAAACTGCGTTTGTTGAAAGACCCGCGCTGGAAAGATATCAGTAATGATGATTTGAAAACACAATTCAAGTTTAACCAAGAGGTAATGGATAAACTCAATGAAACCCATGCCGCTATTAAAAAGATTCGCTCAATACGCGATCAAGTTAATAACATTGCAGCGCTAGCTGTGGAAGGAGGTTACGCAGAAAAACTGAAAGATTCAGCCAAAAAAATCACCAAAAAGCTAGATATACTCGAAAATAAGTTGATACAAACAAAAAGTGAAAGCGGACAAGATCCGATAAATTATCCGCCAATGTTAGACGATCAGTTTGCTTATTTATATTCTGTCTCAAATTTCCAAGATGCTAAGCCCACTGATGGGGCTTATGAAAGGCTTGAAGATTTAAAAAGGGAATTAGTACCTCATATTGAAAACTTACAACAGATCATGGAATATGATGTAAAAAACTTCATCACATTACTCAACTCAGAAGATGTTCCCCGAATAATTGGAGAAACTAGATAAGTAATAATAAATGGCTTTAAACAGTCATTATGGTGATTTAAAGTAGAAAGTATTTTTCTAGAAAAATGTCTAGAGCACATTTTTATGGATTCAATTTATGATAAATCTTAAAGCACTAATTGTAGTTATAGCTTTTTTAGTATTTCATCAGATACATATCCGAAAAAAAATTTAGATGCTTGAATCTTTTATTAAAGCGGATAAAGAAAATCCTATTATGGGAAGGGATACAACTAATAAACTTTACTGCCGTATCAAAAAGAAATTATTCATTGGGGAGCAAAGGATGTCTTCAATTCATGTACATTAGTAAAAGATGACAAGGTTTTCATGCTATACTGGGCTGAAAAATCTTAATGAAAAATGATACGTCCTGAGCTGGATTAGCTATTATCGTAACTGAAAACTAGAAATTATTTCTTGTTGTAAGGATAAAGCGACTGCAAATCTACATGTTGATAGTCTAAGGCTTCTAAACGAGTAGTGCCTATCCATGGGCCGGGAGCATCTACCACCATAATGGTTTTAGCATAGCCTGTTTCATCAAATCCTCGCCGAAAATGTACCCTCGAATTAACTACGAATATATCATAATTATCAGGATTGATATCGCTAAAAGAAAGTTGAGAAACGTAAATTATCTGAGTATAGGCGGGAACGATAATCACCAAATTATTTCCAGGTAGTTCAATAGCAGCTACATATTCGTAGTCCCATAAAGCCCCCAGGTATTTAATTTTACCTGAAAGCTGAATAGGAGTACCGGCTTGCGGGCCTGTAAAACCACCCACTAAAGCATTGAATGAATCCCCTACTTGCACGTTAGCAGCTTTCAAAGAATCCAGTACTTTTTCATCTCGCAAAGCGCTGTAAAGTAGACCTTGAACATTATTTTTCAATAGCTCTTTTAAAATCCATGTAGCATCTCCGGGGCGGTCAGAATAATTCCCTAATACAACAGGCGTAGCCTTCTTTTTTATAGCTTCTACCGTCTTCTTAGCGGCTTCATCAGGCATCGGATAATTCCGATTTACAAATTCATTTCGCACCCGCCACGCAAACTCATTCATATCATTGGCAATACTATCAGCCAAGTGTTGTTCATTGTTAGTCATGACATGAATGGTATTGCCCACATCAGGAACATCTGACCAAGGAAAGCCAAAGAAAACACTCACAAAAACATCGGGATGTCGGGCTTCCCATCGCCTCGCTCGTTCCATAATATCCATCGCTGGGGATTGCCCCGTCCATTGTACCACGGTAGCAGTGATAATGCCCGGTTTGCGCGTGGCTTTTGTCGGTTTGTATTCCCCTCGCATAATTTGACGTATATAATGCGCAGCCCGTTCTCCTTGTAGATAACTATCGTAATGAGGGAAACGCTTAGTGACAAAAGCCCCATCAGCCCATTGTAAGAATTCCTCATCTTCATTGCCGTGCAAATCGAAAGTACCTACAATAGGAACCTCATCTCCCACTATGGCTCTTACTCTTTTAGCAATTTCAGCCTCCGGTCTTGGAATGCTCCTGACAGCCATAGCTCCATGTAATGCCAAATATACACCGTCAAGAGGCATATTGGCTTTGATATCTTCCAGCATCATACCCATAAAATGCTCAAAGCTTTCTTTGCTATTCCAACTTCTAGAGGAACCCCCAAATACATTTAATGGAGAACGAACACCAATAAGGGTAATATC
Organism: Bacteroidota bacterium; assembly: GCA_038748185.1. Classification (GTDB taxonomy): domain Bacteria; phylum Bacteroidota; class Bacteroidia; order Cytophagales; family Flammeovirgaceae; genus Chondrinema. The sequence continues at coordinate 7,689 of JBCDJE010000050.1, read as the reverse complement.
ACCGTAATCCCTGGCCCGTTTTACAAATCCTCTAATATAGGAATTTGAATTTAGCAGGTCTTCACCTTGTTTAATGCCCCCACCTTTCATCCAGTCTTCTATCTCAGAATCTCCACCAGGACAAAACGTACAGGTTTCATGGGAATAGCGAAGTACAGCTACTTTATAAGTGGTTTTTTCAGAAGATTGACTATAAACTGAAATGGGAGTAAGCAGAATCAAAAAAAAGCTAAGGGTGTAATTTATAGTAGTAGTTATCTTCATGAATTTTTATGATAGTGGGAAATATATCTGTGGAAGTTAGTATTTCCTATTTAATAGTCCAATTAATGACTGGTTAATTAAAACAGATTTTGCATATAACATACGTTTGTTTATTAGTATTTATAATAATGAAATACTAAAACTTAGTTATACCCCTGAGGCGATTTCCTCATCTGCGTAGCTTGTTCAAAAGCGAATCCGGTTTTTAAGAGTTTATCTTCCTCAAATGGTCTGGCTATCAATGTCAGACCTGTTGGCTCTCCTGTTTGGTTATAGCCCATTGGAACCGTAAGGCAAGGATATTTAGCCACAGCCGCATAGCCTGCATTTCGGTTATTGATGGATAAAATAGCGTCTAATTGATGTGCCTTCATAGGCGTTTCGAAAAAATTCACCCCTTCTTCATGGAACCTTGCTTTCAATTGTGTTAGGCTGTCTTCACTAATATCTTCTGACAAGATGCCTTCAAATCGTGCTTGTCCATAAGGAATTCTCACCAACGAATCTTCCTTGTTGTACTTCACAACATCTGCTACTGAACGATAGGTAAAATCTGCTGGCATATAAGTATTGAGGTATTTTGCCAGGTCATTTTTCATGTCCCCATTTAGAAATTTACGAAAACCTTCAAAATCTATCTCTCCGGGTTCAAATTCAATTGCCACACCGCCTAAGGCTACTATTTTTTCTATAGTTAATTTGTAAATAGAGTCTTCTAAAAAATTCTTGTTCACGCCAAACCGCAATCCAGTTAAGCTACCGGTTGCCAAGTCTTCCCAATAGGTTTTGCCCTTAGGATTGTTCTTTGTTGCAGGGTCAGTGCTGTCTTCGCCACTCATAGCTGAAAGTAGAATCGCATTATCAATGACGCTTCGTGTCATAGGACCGGGGGTATCTAAGGTACTTGAGATAGGAACAATACCACTTCTGCTTAACAAACCAATGGTGGGTTTCAGTCCTACAAGGGAGCTTTTACTAGAAGGGGAAAGAATAGAGCCTGATGTTTCAGTTCCTACAGCTGCTGCCGCATAGTTAGCAGTAATGCTAGCACCACTCCCAGAACTAGATCCTCCGGTATCAAATATTTTGCGACCATAAGGATTCAACGTTTGTCCTCCAACAGCGCTGTATCCATTTGGGCAACCAAAACAAAGGTAATTCGCCCATTCACTGAGGTTGACCTTTCCTAAAATGATACCGCCTTTCTCTTCTATTCTATCAACAATAAATGCATTGGATGCAGTATTATTCCTAAGAACATGTGCCCCGGCAGTTGTAGGCATACCCTCAGCGTTAATGTTATCTTTTAAGAGAATAGGCATTCCATAAATAGGATGGTCATTATCCGATCTGTTTTTATCTTTTTCTCTCGCTTCATTTACCGCATTAGGATTAAGGGAAATTACCGCATGGAGCGATTTGTCTTTATCATTTTCATATCTTACGATTCTATAAAGATACCATTGGGTGAGCTTTTCGTAAGTAAGTGCACCTGATTGGATATTTGATTGGATAGTGGGAATATCTTGTTCAAAAATTAAAGGCTTTAACGCCTGATAATCTTCTTCTGAAAAATTACTTATTTGATTGGCTACATTTTTCCAGATTTCATTTTTATCCAAAACTTTTGATTGGATGAGTTTGTATTGCAGTTTTACCGATTCGTGATTTGCATTTTTGGCTAATTCTTCAGACTCATCATAAGGTACCCAAGGTGGTATGACTGTCTTTGATTTTTGTTCACAAGCAAGTATAAAAAAGAATAATAGGAAGATAGTATTTTTCATGGGATATGATCTTTTTGTAGATTTAGTTTTTAGCAAAGCAATGTGCACATTGTTAATATTAAGTTTGATCTTATTTATCCAATTGAATTGCTTATTTGAGGCTTTTCGTTTAGCGAGACTGATAGCTAAGTAATTGTTATGGCTAGGTTTATCGCTCAAATATAGCGATCTAAAGGAAAAAGTGAACCAAAGTTTTATAAGACATTCTACCGATGTTCTTGATTTTTTGTGGGTTTTGCTAGGTTTTGATTGCACTAAAACCCTAATTACATGTAATCTAGAGTATTTTTTTGATAATTTGTGAGTTTCTAAATTGCAGTTAGAATCTAATGCCTGTCATTAGGTAATTATTTTCATGTTCAATATTTTCTCTTTGATAAGAAGCTTTACTTTCTGTATAAAAGCATAGCAGTGTATACAATAGAGCAAAGTTTTTGTCTAAGGATAGATTATAGATTGGTGAACCAAATAGACCGACCTTGTACAACCATTGAAACTATATTGCTTATTTTTATTTTTCTGAAAGGAGAGAATTAATATCTGCGAAAAACAATCCATTTAGTGATGTTATCCAAAGTTTTCCATCAAACTGATCTACATTTCTTATATCAATGTTCTTCAAGCCGTTTGAATTCAATTCCAGATATGAAGTATCACTTAATGTTCTAGTAAAAATTCGATTTGATAAAACAGTAGTCATACCGAATCTATTTTCAATACCAAAGACCGAACGAATGCGCCCCTTGGATTGGGGTAGATAAAAATCATCATCAACTAACTCCCAATTAATTTTTTCGTTAGCCACCCTTTTATACAAGCGTTCCTTTGCAGTGAGTGCATAAAGCTGATTCTCTATTTCAAACATATGCCGAACTATATTACCCTCTCTTCCAATATTGTTTTCGGTGACAGTACCATTTGTATCTATATGTAGTAATGGAGTTCCTACCCTTAATTGGACATAAATGTCCTCATCGAAAGAGTAGAGATTTTCAACAAAACCCTTATAATTACGGTTTGGGTAGTACAGCCTTTTAATGGTTGGGTCAATTGAAGTGCAACTTATATCATAAAAATCAGGTGAATCTGTCTTAAAATTATAATCAATCATGTCAATAGCTGCATATCTATTTTCAGGATCTGGATTGAAGTTAGAAACAAATACAAATTGACCCAATGAATTGAATACTCCAATTCGTTGACTATTACTTGAATTTACTACTATAGAATTTTCTGAATATAATGTGGAATCTAAATCTGTTAAATTAAAGATATAAGCAAAATTATCTGATGGACTTCTACAATCCCCTCTCCCTACAATACTTGTTGTTAAAATAAGCCTTTTAGGGCTTAATTTATATAAAATGTAGTCTTTATATATCGCAGGTCTCTCTAACAATGGTGCATTGAACTGATGAGGATAAGCCACTTTACGTTTTAAAGAATCTTCAATAACAACCATAGAAGTTGCACCAGCAAATACAATTTGATTCTTTTGAACCTGACTATTCAACAAAATTCTACGAGATCCAAAGAAACCAATTTCTCTCCACAATCCGTCTTCTTCTTGATTAATTTTTGGTTCTATTTCTTCACTTTCACACTGTAGAAATGCAATAAGAACAAAAATTAGAAAAACTAATTTGATCAATTTCATTTTAGCTCAATTAAGATTTTTTTAACAGAATTTGAGTGTAAATCATTTAGTTTACGAGATTCATAAACTCTAATAAATAAACTTTTTTGACTCTCTAAAATTGCTATTAGATCTATACTGTTTTTCTTGATCTTTTTACTATTTTCAAACATTAAAGAATAGTAATTCTACTAAATTTATTCTAATCACAAATGCTTTCTGAAAATTTAAACTTCATTTAAATATTGAAATATCAGCATAAACACGCCAGTCCGTAATCTTTAAATCATCAAACCGATAAATATCAGTGCAAGGGAGTGTTATACGCTTATTATCGACAAGCCTGTGAAAAAAAGAGGTTACTTCCACAATTAAGGCATTATCTACTTTTGCAATTAAATGTATCTCATGCCCTTTCCAATGCACCAATGTGTTTTGCCACAACATGTATTCCTTTAATCCTTCGATTCCAATCTTGGGTTCTAAACTTCCTACTTTATAGCTAAAGGTTGGAGTAAAATATTGTTGGAGGGTTTCCCATTTTTCAGTGCCAACATCTTCCTCCATTTGTTTTACAATATCGAAAAGTTTAGTTGTATCGTCCATGAGACTATAGTTTGAAAAACAGCATTTACTTTACGTTTCATGAAAATTACAGGATATACGTTAACCCACCAAAAAAGCTAGAGAACATTTAAGCAATATGGAAATATATAGCAATTAACTTCAATCTTTCCTTAGAATAAACCATTTTAAAATGAGGGGCAACATGACTCCTTTATTTATCTGCTATACTACTCTACTTTTAAGCCTTCAACAAGATTTGTTTTCGATACCTTTCTAATTTGGATAAAAATTACTGCTAATAAAGAAATTAGTAATATTACCACTGATAAAGTTAAATCCAGATAACTGATCGGCTTTGCATAGGCAAAAACTAAGGCTAGTTCAGCCTGTACGAGGAAAAAACTCAAAGGCATTCCTATGATGAAAGCTATTACAGTTAACAGTAAGTATTGTTGGGTGATATTGGCTGCAATATTTTTTACTTTCGCTCCCAATGTTTTTCTAATACTAAATTCGCGCATTCTTCCAGCAACATCGAGGGTAACTAATCCATACAACCCAAGGCTAGCCAATAAAACGGCAATAAAAGCAATAGCTTTATTAAAGCTTTCCATATCGGCGAGGCTTTCGAAATAATCACCCCATACATCTTCCTGATACCCACCCTGAAAGGGGATTTCGGGGAAAAGTTTACTCCATTCTGTTTGCGCAGCCTGAAAGGTGTTTTTTTCAGTACCCTTTCTCATTTTAATAGACAAGTATTGATACTCTTCTTCACTAGCCACTTTAATGATAGTAGGTTTCACTGGAGTATAGAAACTATAGTTATGGAAATCTTGTACAACACCAATCACTTCATATTTTATACTATCGATTTCGAATAATTGCCCTATTGGTTGCTTCAAAACGAGATTTTTCACCAGAAGTTCATTTACTACTATCGCTTGTTTGTCACTTTCATAATTCTCTTTAAAGAAACGACCTTGCTTCAGTTGTAAGCCCATAGTTTGTAAGTAATGCGCATCTGCCGATAATTGCTCTACTTCATACTGCTGATTTGCCAGATGAACCATAGTAGTTGTTAGGCTTTTCCCTAAATGTTGGCTTGACCCCGATAAGGATAAAACGTTAGGGTTTTGGAACATAACTGTTTTCATTTGTTCATAGGCAGCATAATTAGGTACTTCCATATATAATGCATCTGTGGGAGCATAACCCCAACTTCTGGTGGATTGATAGATAGTATTTTGGGTAAAAACAACTCCACCAGTAACGCTAATACAGGCCAATACCAATTGGGTACCTAATAAAATCTTAGTTAACGAATTTTTCTTCCCAAACTTTACCGAACCTTTGAAAATAGTAACTGCCTCAAATCTAGAAATGTAAAAAGCAGGATAAAGCCCGGAGACGATACCAGTAAATAATAAAAGTAGTAATGAAAAAATCCATAAATTCCCATCTAAGAGTTGGAGGCCTAAAGCCCGGTCTGCGATGCCAGAAAACCATGGAATAAAAATAGTAACCGCTAGAAAAATGCCCATCACCAATGCAAAAAGGGTAACCAGTATATTTTCGGTTAAGAATTGAATAACGATCAGCCTCTTGTAGGCACCCATCACTTTCCTTACCCCAATTTCTCTCAGTCGTTTAGCAGCAGATACCACCGCCATATTGATGTAGTTAAAACAAGCTAATGCCAGCATAAACAGGGCTATAATGGGCAAAGCTATTCTTCCTTCGGCAGAAGCATCATAAGAAATATCATCTTTTATTTTACCGGATTTAAGATGTAAATCATGCAATTGTACAAAATCAAACGAACTAATTGCCCAGTCTTTTTCTACTTCATTTTGTAATGCTTTGTATTTTACCATCCTTTGTTTGATGCTATTTATTTGAGTTGGATTATCCACTTGTATAAGTGTCGCATTCACAAATGTACTCCAATCGTTCAGATCAAAACTAGTATCAGATAATTTGAAATTTTCAAAATTAACAAGAAAGTCAAAGTCTATGATGTGGGCTTCAGGAAAAGCCTCTGATACTCCTACAACTTTAAATGCTTTACTTCTATTCTCTCCAAAAATCATCAAGATATCCTTACCTACTGGGTTTGTTTCTCCGAAATACTTGATGGACATTTCTTCACTCAAAATAATACTACTGACATCAGATAAAGAGCCTGCTGTTCCCCATTTTAATGGAAAAGTAAACATTTCTAAAAATTCGTGGTCGGCAAAACGAACTTGTTCATGAAACACATTATCCCCGTGTTTCATCACCACATTTCCATCTTCAATACGACACATTTTTTCTATTTGCGAAAAGTCATTATGCATCATTTCACCAAGTGGCGTGGGTGTAAGCCCAAACTGTTGATCAGTACCATCTCTATTGGTGTGAGAAGTGATCAGATATACCTCATCTTTGTTTTTATGGAAGCGATCAACGCTGTAATCGTATTCAAAGAAAGCATATACCACCAAACAAATACCGATGGCAACTGATAAACCAAATATATTGATAAAGGAGCTTAATGGGTTTCTCATTAAACTTCTAAACGAAGTTTTGTAATAGTTTTTGAACATAGGAATACGATTGTATGAACTGTATGATGCGACTTTTTTGAGTGCGAAGGGACGTAAAAAGTGAATTGCCTGAAACCAATAAAAAATCCACTTTTTCCAATTGGGTTTATCTGTTAATTCTTCTTGGTATTCTTGTAGATCCCCAAGAATCTCTTCTAACAAGTCATCTTTACAAACCCAGCTTAGAAATTTTTCTATAGATTGGGGTAATTGATTCTTTGTAGACTTCATATAGGATATTGCAGTATATTTAAGGACAATTCAGGTATTTGCCTCCACAACTTCACTTTTACCTCCTGGCTTTGTTGTAATGCCCTTCTTCCAAAAGCAGTGATATTAAATAGCCGTTTGCGTCTTCCGCCTCGTAAATCAGTTGCTCCTCCTAAACGAGATTCTATTAGTCCTTTTTTCTCCAATCTGTTTACAGTCCCATGCACTGCACCAATGGTAACTGTTCTTTCGGCATGCTCCTTCAGCCCTTTTCTAATCGCCAGACCGTAAGCATCCTCTTTTAGCATGACGATTAAGAGGAGTACCAGTTCTTCAAATTCACCTAAATGTTGCTTACTCATTCCTATTTGTTCTATTTTAGATAACAAATATAAAAATCTTTTACTATTTGTTATACTTTATAGAATAAATCGCGAAAAATCTTTCTAATAATTAGGAGAGTAAGCACTGAGTCGAAATTGAGTTACAGAATAGATAAGAAATTTTCGGAAAAATGGATATTGAATTTATGATCATATTTTTAGTAAAACATTTTCATTTATATCAGGCTCCCTTTCTATCTGGAGAGAAATGTTTTTGCTCAGATCGCGTACCTGTTCTTCCTGGAGTAACG
>JBCDJE010000049.1:0-12618 GCA_038748185.1 Bacteroidota bacterium | reverse complement strand
TAGTAGATTAGTAACCCATCAACCAGCATCCTATAAATCAATGAAATATAATGTTACTTAAATGGATAACCCTATAATATATAAAATAGTGTTTAAAGTTCGATGACACTTAATAAATAGTTTTGTATGTAATTACCACTATTAATAGAAAGAACTCCTAACATTTTACGTTTTCCTTTTTTATTAAGTTAATCCTTTTAAGAAGGGCATAAAGAAAAAAACCGAAATAGCATTCGGTTTCTTATAACAGTAATAACCTTGATTTTTCTAAACGGTCATAATATCGCTTTCCTTTACAGCTACTATGCCATCAATCTTTTTGATATATGTATCGGTTAGTACTTGTACATCTGCTTCAGCTTTTTTTATAGTATCTTCGGATGCTCCATCTTTTAAAAGCTTTTTCAAAGATTCATTTACATCTTTTCTTACATTTCTCACACTTACTTTACCATGCTCAGCTTCAGCCTTAACTTGTTTCATTAAAAGCTTCCTTCGCTCCTCAGTAAGTGGTGGGATATTTAACCTAATAAGCTCTCCATCGTTCACAGGATTTAAGCCTAAATCAGAATTAATAATTGATTTTTCAATTTCTCCAAGAATTGTTTTTTCCCAAGGTTTTACCATAATAGTACGAGCATCGGGGGTGTTAACACTAGCAACTTGATTGATAGGTGTGGGAGTACCATAATATTCAACCATAATACCGTCAAGCATATTTGGAGAGGCTTTTCCGGCTCTTATTTTTCTTAGTTCTTCTTCTGTATGGTGTACAGACTTCTCCATGTGATCCTTAGCTTCTTCAAGATAAAACTCAATTTCTTCCATAATATCTCAATGTTATTTTATTAGATTACTAGCCTAAAATTACAATAAAAAGCTAATTTTTCACATAGAAATTAAAGTTCCTACTTCTTCGCCCATTACAATTTTATGTAGATTGTCAGGTGTATTCATATCAAATACAATAATGGGTAAATCATTCTCTCTGCAAAGTGTAAAGGCCGTCATATCCATTACTTTCAAATCTTTTTTATAAACCTCTTCATAAGAAATATTAGAAAAACGCTTTGCCTCAGGGTCTTTTTCAGGATCGGCAGTATAAACACCATCTACCCTTGTACCTTTTAATACAACATTTGCTTCAATTTCTATAGCTCTCAAACTTGCTGCCGAATCAGTAGTGAAATATGGATTGCCAGTACCTGCACCGAAAATTACAACACGATTTTTTTCCAGATGTCGAACTGCCCTTCTTCTTATAAAAGATTCACAAATTTGATCCATTTTTATACCCGACATAAGTCTTGTATAGATTCCATGTGTTTCTAATGAACTTTGCAAAGCCATACCATTTATGACAGTTGCTAGCATGCCCATATAATCGCCTTGTACCCTATCGATGCCAGTTTTTTCAGACTGCATCCCTCTGTAAATATTTCCACCACCAATTACAATAGCAACTTGTACACCCTCATTTACAACTTTTGAAATTTCCTTTGAATACATTGAAAGCCTTTCTGGATCAATACCATATTTCTGAGATCCCATTAATGCTTCTCCACTTAATTTTAAAAGAATTCTTTTATATTTCATAGATATATAGAAATTGAGTTTTGCAAATATAAAAATATTTGCTTCCGAGGATTTGATTTTTACGGTTTTAAAAGCTGTAAAAAATAAGACCCACTTATTCGACTACTATAAATTTCTGGCTGAAAATAAATTTATTATTTCTGGTATATTTTATTAAATACAACCCTCTTGAAAGGGTAGAGGTGAGTACCTCTATTTTTTTCGTGCCTTTTTTCACATCACCTTGAAAGAAAGTTTTTCCTTCAATATTAACAATTTCCCATTGTAGTTCTTCTGCTACCGGATTATTAAAAGATACATGTAAGTAATCTTTTACAGGATTAGGAAAAATAATTGGTGGGTTATTTATGTAGGATACATCATTCCTATTGGCTGAAATAATATCAGGAAAGTTCTCTGGTCTCTTACTTTTTACCACATAAACCTCTTTCGTAAGGTTATTCTGTATAAATACAGCGATAAGTACATTATCTGGATTGTAAATTTTTTGTGGTTTCCAAGAAACATTTACCTCTACCTTTTCATTAGCTGAAAGTCCTTCCCTAAAACTTGTACCTGCTGCATCTGGTAGCATTTTTCTTACAACCCAGTCAAAATCGGTTTCGCCGTTTAAACCTGTAATACCTGTAATATCTCTTTCAATACATACAATTTGTATTGCTATTTCATCCTCTATTAGTGCTAAAGCTTCGGCTACTACTTGTATATTAACTTGTTCAGGATTTCCTGTAAGAAAATTAAGATCAACTTCAAATTTTTTAGGTAGTAAAGCGCGTGCAACAATATTTCTTTCATCCCAGAAAGGAGAACCGTCTGTTTTTTCAAGAGATATACCGTCTATAATTGTTCGGGGAGTATTTAATACCCCATAATACAATGCCCTGGCACTAGGATCGGCGGGGTTATCTCTATTTAATGGATCTACACCGGGGAAATTAGTATGATATGTCAAAGGTAAAACATCTGAAAGGTTTGCACTAATTTGTTCATTTGAAACAGGGTTTATCAATGCATCATTATCATTTGAAGAATTGGTAAAAGTTTCAAGCAGAACAAACTTTTCTCTATCTTCAATTCGGAAGTTATCAAAAGCAAACCCTTCTTTATCATTAAAAGAGGCATCTGATCCAAAAGCAATTCTAAACCTAACTGAAGCTTCGTTTGAAAGATGATCTATAAAATGACTTACATGTACCCAACCTATTGAATCTTCAGTATCACCAGACCAACCATATAAAGATTGGTCTCCGGGATTACCTGTTACTGAAACTGTATTGAACCAATTAAGTGGATCTCCTTCGCTACCTACTAGTTCCCAAGTTTCACCATCATCTACTGAAGATTGTAATACTGCTCCGTCAAAGCCTCTTTGTGTATTGTAGAAAATGTCAAAAGAAACTTTTGGTCTACCTAAGGGAGTAAGATCAAAACAAGGGCTTTCAACATAAGAATTTTCATTATTGTTATAATTCCCTTGTGCATTAGTAATCCAAGCATTACCTTCTGAATGATGAGGGGTGATAATATTTGCTGCCGGAATAGCGACTTCCCAACTCGAATTAATACCAGATGCAAACCAACCACTTTGCGGGTTTTCAAAATTATCGCTATAAGGATAGCTATCAATTGAAGGAAAAATTGCTACTTCTTTAATAATAGTAGATTCGCAATTTGTCTCTGAAAAAGCAGTAAGCTTTACTTGATAGCTCCCTGTTTTACTGTACTGATGGCTAGGAGAAAAATCTGTTGAAACCTGTCCGTCACCAAATTCCCAAAACCAACTCTCTAAACTTTCATTTTCAACAGATGAAAAATTTGTAAACTGCACTTCATCGTTTACACAAGTGTTTGCCCATTCAAAATCCGCATCAGGTAATGCGCCAACATAAATATTCTTTTCAACATTTTCGCTACATCCATTTTCTGTAAATACAGTTAAGTTTACAGCATAAATACCTATTTCAGAAAAAATATGAAAAGGATTTTGCTCAGGAGAAGTGGTCCCATCATCAAAATCCCACTGCCATGCTACAATGTTACCAGAAGTAACTGTACTTAAATCGGTGAATTGAATCGTTTCATCTATACAAAAGTTATCTACACTAAAATCCATAACTGGTGCAGGATGAATAATTACACTTTGTGTATCAGAATTTACACAAGAATTTCCATCGCTATATGAGTATACAATCTCATGGATACCAACACCAAATATATTAGGGCTAAATGTTTCAGAAATAGGCGAACCGTTTAGAAAAAATATTCCACCTTGAGGAAAACCGTTGAGACCAAAAGCCGCATCGTTTACACAGTAAGCTGGCTCAAGCTTATTAAATGTTACTGCTGGTAATGGGTTTACAGTAACGAATTGGGAAGCAGAATCAAGACAACCATTAGCATTTTGAAAGTAGTATTTTATAAGATGAGATCCTTCACCTGCTTCTTCAGGGTAGAAAGTGTCATTTGTAATTCCGGATCCTTCAAAGTTCCCTCCTGCTGGAATACCTCTTAATATTGCTTCAGGAGCATCTACACAATAGGCTAAATCGAGATCGGCGATACTTACAACAGGTAAGTCATATATTATCACTTCTACCTCTGAAGGCGCACTAGTACATCCGTTGAAATCATTATCACTAAAAAAAGTTTGTGTCACAAAAAATTTTGTTACAGAGCTAGTTGTATTGTCTATACCAGGAGATAAAAAGTTACCAGCACCAATCTGATTTGTAAGTGTATTATCCGAATACCAGCGCAAGTTTGAACCTGTGGCAGTTACATTCTGTATTTGTTCACCAACACAGTAGGTAGGTGGTTGATTTACTTCTGGTGAAGGCGGAATATCAAATACTATTACTGTCAATTTTGTAGCAGCACTTTCACAGTTATTTACAGTCTGTGTAACCCAAAAATCAGTTTCTGAAGAAGATGTATTTGAAATAGCAGGATTAATACTTTTACCAGTTGCGACAACATTTGTGAGGTTTTCATCAGAATACCAGTTAAAAGTTGCCCCAACTTCACCTTCGGCCTCTAGATTATTGATATTTTGAAATATACAAACCGGGTCTGGAGAAACAGCAATAGGAGCGGAAGGGATTTCATGGATAATCAACTCAAACGCTCTTGGTTCACTTTCGCAATTATTTACAGTTTGTGTCACAAAACCTTTATAAACTCCGGGAGTCATATTATCAATCCCTATTTCTGTTGCTTTAACATTCGCAGGGTTTGCTGGCTGAACAGGAAAAGGAATAATTACTGAATCATATCGCTGATACCACGTAAAATCAGCTCCAGGCAGTCCTGTTACACCAATATCATTGATAGTATCGCCAACACATAACTCAGGAGCGAATGGTGAACCAGAAAAGTTAGGCAATTGGTCAAAAAGATTACTCAATACAGCTGATACAGGCGGATTTGGTATAGGATTGATCGTTACATCAACTCTTAGTGGCGAACTAGTGCATCCATTAATTGTTTGGGTAACCCATAAAGGATATACAATGGGTGCAGTCGTATTGTTAATATTAGGTACTGGTGGTGTAATTAGTGTTGACTGATTTCCAACTAGACTAATATCATCTAATGAGATATCATTATACCATTTAAAATTTGCACCTACTTCTCCACTAACGGTAATGCTTTCTATAGTACTACCTGAACAATAATTCAGATCACCCCCAGAACGTGTAGGAGCTAGTGGGATTGGATATACTTGAATAGTAATATTGCTAGCAGGACTAAAACAACCGTTTACACGTTGGCGTACCCAAAAATTAATCGTAGTAGTACCAGGTCCAAATGCCGAAAGTACTATTGGGTTTTCTAATGTAGAATTATTCCCTGATGTATTATTAGTACCTACAGTAGTTGAAAAATCTGCAGAGGTGGACCATTGCCAATCAGCTCCTACTTCTCCTGTTGCCACCATGTTTTCTAAAATATCACCATGACAATAGGCTAATCTTGCATTTAAGATAATAGGAGCATCTGGAGTAGGATAAACATTGACATCAATTTGTATGGGATTACTATAGCAACCATCTAATTTTTGTCTCACAAAAAAAGAATATGTGTTTACAGATAAACCGGTAGCTTCTAGTAAAATGGGATATTTTAAGGTAGCTGTATTACCAGAAATCACCTGGCTGCCTATTAAATTTGAAAAATCAGTCCTATCAGACCATTCATATTGAGCTCCTAAAACACCGCTCACAGTTATATCACCTAGAAAATCACCAGGGCAATAATCAGGTATTGTTGAAATTAAGACTGGAGAATCTGGTGTTGGAAATACCATAATATTAATTGGCAAAGGATCACTATAACAGCCATTAATCTGTTGCCTTACATAATAAGTAAGTGTATTAGCTAAATTACCATTGGCTGATAAAGTAATAGGATTATTAAATGTGGAAGTAATACCATTAGTAGTAGATGAACCTACTGAAGATGAAAAATCAGAGACATCAGACCATTCCCATGAAGCACCGTTTTCACCACTTACGATAATGTCTTGTAGTACATCTCCGGGACAGTAAGCAGGAATAGTTGAAGATAATACTGGAGTAACAGGTTTTTCATTTACTTGAATATTAATTACAGCTGGCTCGCTTTCACAACCATTTCCATCAGTTTGAGTTACCCAAATCTGAATCGGGCTCCCTATTGGTGTAGGTGAGTTTGTTGTATTAGTTAATCCTAATTCGTTAGCCGTAGCAGTTCCTGCCACAGCAGTTACAACATCTCCTCCAGCTGTTGGAAAACTTGTATACCACTTAATTATACCAGTACCACTCGCCGTTAACGGAGTTATTATATCTCCTTGGCAATATACAAGTTCAGTATCTGTCGTGGGAGCATTAGGAATATCATAAACTGTAACTGATTCAGGACTACCAAAGCTCAATCCATTTCTATAGAATAACAGATATGTACCAGGACCAACTTTAGAAGGTGAAAAAATAGCCCTATTATTATTACCAGGAAAAACGGGATCATTATCTAACTGGCCAAAACTTGGAACAGGTGAAAAAAAGAATCCACTGCCCGGAGCAGTTGCATTGCCAGAAAGGTTAACATCATCATCATTAACACAATATTCACGACTTGCATTCAATCCAATAATACCCGATGCTGATGGTACTCCCACATTAGTAATAACCGGAGTAGTATACACGATACATCCTTCAGATGTTTCAAATTGATAGCCGACTGGTATTGCACCTGTTCCTGCTTCTGAAGGTGTAAACTCATAATTCCCTGTAACAGCATTAAATGCGACTCCTTGCCCATAAAATACACCACCTGTAGGAACTCCTGTGAGCTCATAAGAATTTACATCGGTTGAAGAATATGAAGTTGACAAACCTGAAAAAGAAACATTAGGCACAGGATTAACAGTAACATTTAAATCTTCTGGTAAGTCTTCACATCCGAAAGGATCTTCTTCTACTACAGTGATGGTATAGTTTTCTATGCTTGATGTGTTTTGGTTCCAGTTTACTGCAATACTTGATGTTCCTTGTCCTGAAGCAATAAATCCGCCTCCTGAAATACTCCAGTTATAAGTATTACCAGACACCTCTGTTACACTGTAAATACTCCCACTAGTACCTGCACAAATAGAACTCTCTCCATTAATTACAGAAGTAGTTGGTAGTGCCTGTACTTCAAAAACAATACTTGAAAAATCACTTTCACATCCATTTTCTGTTTGGGTTACTTTAAAAGTAGTATTCCCTGCAGTTGCTACACTAATTTCACCACTACTCACAGGATCAAAACTATTACTGGCAACAATTAAAGAATTATCATTTCTGTACCATTTCAGATTATTCCCTATCGCTGTGATAGCTATTGGACTATTATCATTTTGGCAAACCGTGATGGTAGGTTGAGTAATGATAGGAGCATTAGGAACTTTTCTTACAGCAAGCTTTACTTCTCTTGGAAGGCTTTCACAGCCGAATGTAGATGTTTGAGTAACATACACACTAAATGAACCTATGGATGCAGTCGAAAAACCAAGGTCTGCTAAAGAAGGATTAGCAGGATTTCCTGATGTAACGACTATATCGTTATCCAAAGCTAAACTACTATGCCATTTTAAATTGTTGGTACCGGCTGTAACCAATGGTGCTGCTATTACTTCTCCTACACATGCATTTTGGCCAAAACTTACAGTTGGTGAGGGCGGAATACCTCTAATGTTAATATTTATACTAGCTGTCTCTGCATTGCAACCTCCTATACCGTCAGGATCGTTTGTAGTTAGCGTAATGGTTTCTGTTGTACCATTTACAAGTGAAGCTGGTTGATAAATTGTATTCGGTTGAGTATTATCGACAAAAGTACCTGGTCCAGACCAAATTACCGAACTGGTAGCACCTCCAAAAGTACCACTCAAATTAACAGATTCACCTACACACACATCTATATCTAAACCAGCATCTACTTGTAAGCCATTGTAACTCTGAAGGGTAGCAAAGCTTTGCGCATCAGTTATCTCAAGACCTGCAATAACCGCACTTCCTCCTGTTCTTAGTAATTCTCCCACTCCCTCATTACCTATGGCTCTTACTCTAATCCCACTTATTGTAAGTTCATCAATCCCATTTTCAGAATTGGCCATTTCGTAGCTAATAGTAATTTTACCACTTGTAGCAGTTACCGATAAATTACTCATTGTACCTCCAATATTCGATTGGACTATACTCATACCTCCACTGGTTATAAAGTCAAATTTTGGAGAAGGCGAAGCTATTTCAATGGTGCTTATTCCATTCGTATTAGCAAAGGCAAATGCATCGTTTTCTGTAATTCTTACATCTCCAATGGCTATGGCATTTCCCCCAACACATAATTTTGTGCCATTTTCAGCCTCACTTAACGCAACTCCTGAACTCACTATCAATTGAACTGCAGTAGGCTCACTTCTGCATCCGGCGATAGTATTGGTAACATATACCGTTGTTATACCTGCTACAGTAGTATTAAAACCTAAATCTGTAAAATTGGGCACAGCAGAATTGCCTGATGTAATGGTAATATCTGCTGAAAGACTAAGGTCAGTGTGCCATTCGAGGTCAGTATTGTCAGAAGTGACTGTTGGTTCGGTAGATAGAGATTCTCCAATATCATAGATTGGGTTAAAACTCACAATAGGAGGCTCTGGTCGAGGAAGTACATTAATAGTAGTTGTACTTAAAGCAGGAGCACATCCTCCAGAACCATCAGGGTCGTTGCTTAAAGTAAGTACTACTGAACCCGTAGTGATAACAGGAGTATAAGTAGCATTTAAATCATTGCTATTTGAGAAACTACCAGATGGCGCAGACCAACTTACTTCACCTATCATTCCTCCAGCAATTCCTGATAATGAAACGACATCTCCTTCACAAATTGATGCATAGGTTCCGGCATTTGCTGTAGCTCCATTAAAACTAATCAGATTCCCATGCATTCTATTATCTATTGCTGCATTACCATTCTGTAAAATAGTCCCGCCACTTCTTACTATATTCCCTGCATCAGTAGTGTTAATAGCAATAACCTCTATACCACTGAGAATTAGAGTATCAATTCCTAATGCTGTATTAGCAAACTCATAATTAAATGTAATTTCATTGCTTAGGATGTTTACTGAAACATTTGAAAGTGTTCCTGCTCCAAGATGTGTTAGATTAATAGTACTCGCAGTATTAAACTCAAAATTTGCAGATGGAACTGAAATAATATAGGTTTCAATACCTGTAGTATTAACAAAATCAGTATTTGTTGTTTCTATCAGTTGAATATCTTGTAAAGTTACTGCATTACCACCTACACAAAGTTGCTGTGTCGGGGGTGCTTCAACTATTACCTGACTAAATAACTGGGAGAATGAAATAATTTGGAATAAGACAAACCATACGGCTTTTGACTTTACCAAGTTGAAATTCATCATATTTTAAATATTGTCACGCTTAACGGTTGTTAAGTATTACCATCTTTGTACCTAAAGTTTATACTTACACTTTATGATTGTCTTTTGAATGTAATAAATTACTAAGGCTTTAAGTTTATCGGAAGATAAATCGTGTTGTACTTTGTTATATGCTTAAAAAGAGAACCTCCTCAAGATTAATCTAAAGAATATGTTCTCCCATTTTTATCCGTTTTAATAAGGCAAATCATCTTATTATTTTCAAATTGTATGCTCCCACAGATGAGATATCCACCATCAGAAGTTTGAATAACAGAATTACCAATATCGTCTCCTTGTCCTCCAATTGCTGTATGCCACTGAAGATTACCTTCAAAATCAGTTTTTATTAAAAAAATGTCAGATTTACCATTCCCGTAAGAAAAAGTAAAACCAGTAATAATAAATCCACCGTCTTCAGTAGGGGAAATATCAAATGCACTATCATCAGCATCACCACCATATCTTTGCGTCCATATTTCTTGTCCATCATTATTAATTTTTACTAGAAAAACATCGCTCCTTTGAGTTTGTGTACTACCAATAGCGCCTACAAGCAGATATTCATTAAAATACTTAATAGCTTTATTACCAAAGTCATTGCCTTCACTTCCAAATAGGTAGTCCCATATAAGATTGCCAATATTATTTGACCTAACAACACGCATATCTGAATTAAAACCTTGATTACCTAAGTTATTTTTTTCAGTAGTACCTAACCATATAAAATCACCATTATCAGCTTCTACTACTGCATTGCCATAATCGGCTTTCTCTTCTTCAAAACCATAGGTTCTCTGCCAAACAATATCCCCCTCTTTATCTGTCTTCACTACATAAAAATCTTGCGTGCTTGTGTTAATTTCATTACCATTTGGCAAAAAAGTATTTCCTATTATTACAAGACCATTATCGTTTGTCTCAATCATTTCTACCGCTGACTCTGAAAAAGTAGGGTTTTCAATTTTTTTTTGCCATAAAATATCTCCATTAGTATTAAGCTTTGCCATAAACAAATCTGTCCTTATTCCAGAAGTTGTTTCAGGAACCGTTCCTGAAACAAAAATTTCTTGCTGATCGGTAAGTATAAAAGAGCCTGCTTTATAATCTCCATCTATTCCTCTTATTTCTGTTTCCCAAATAGTTACTCCTTCATAATTGGTTAAAATAATCATTATACTACTAGGTTGAACATTGCTACCCACTACAATGCTTTCCGTTGAAGTTCCTAAAATGAGATAACCTTGCCCTTTTAATTCGATGACCTTAGCACCTGCGTCGTTATCGAGACCTCCAAAGAATTTAATAAATACTTGCTCCTTTTTAACAAACCCATTTTCACTGTCTGCACATGAAAAAAATATAATCAATATGAACAAAAATATTCTATACATTAACTGAAAATTGAGTTTTTTTTAATTGTAGAAGTATTTTCTCAAGAGTTTAGGCTTATAAAAATTATACTGTAAACCCACTGAAAAATTTAAATGATTTAATAAAAAATCATTATCAATATGGCCATACCTATAAATAAGTTCAGTATTGCTGTATCTTCTATTTACATTTACTTGATTTAAACGACTACTTGCAAACCTTGCTTCAAAAAAGAAAAATGATCTAGGCACTTTCCATTTAAAGCCAGTTCCGAAGTAAAAATGATAGTTGTTTTGGTTTCTTAAATTGGTAATATCTACATCCTGACCCGTTACATCAACAATAGGTCTCTCTGGAAATGTTCGAGTAATTTGCAAATTCGACCTTAATAAAATATCGAAACCGATACCCATACTTATAAAAGGCAAAAACTTTTTACCTCCAGCTAGTATTTTCATCCCTATAGGAAGACTAAGAATGGTTTGGCTTTCTCTAAATTCATATTGAGTAAAATCGAATAAACGGTTAGAATAGGTATAATTAATATTCTGGATATTAATTTCTTGACTTAATAAAATATGTTTTCCTATTTGGAAGTCAGAAGAAATCCCTATTTTAATACCTAAATTTGTATTGTAATTAATAGAATCCTTTGATAGAATTCCTACCCCATATAATTCTCCCGGAGATGCGAAAGAAAAGTTTCCACCGAGATTTACCCCAATCATGAATATTGGATAGGTTCGAAAGGAATTATATAACTTTTTAAATTCAGCGGGCTCTCTACCAGTGAGGTCGTATTCTTTCTCAAACCTTAAAAGTGCTAGCATATTTTCAGCAGCCAGTAATTCATTATCAAGGTATAAGTACGATAGAATGATTAGTTCATAAGCCCGAGTCTTTTGCTCTTTATCAAAGCCCTTTTTTATACATTGAGAGAGAATAAGGGGGATATCTTTGAGCTTACCTTCTGCATATAAATTTTCATCTTTTTCTAGTTCTTGAAGGCAGTTTTTTTGTGAAAAAGCTAAAGAGCTACAAAAAAGAGTACTAAAAAAAATAAGCACAAATCTTAATGCTATCAATCTAAACGATGGGGTGATATAGATTATACTTTTACTCATTTATTCCCTCCGGTAAATCAGGGCAGGTTAATTCGTAATCAATTTCATTAGCAACGTGCTTTTTCCATTCTGCTTTTGAAAGATTCCGATTCATTTTTTCACAAATACCTGCTGCCATTTCTTCTATATCAATGGGATATATCTTTATGGTATGATCCATACAAGCTGCTACCGGATAGCGATCATCAGGACTAAAACAAATAGCTTGAACCCAAGCACTTTGGTCTCGCATTACTATAGGTTGTTCGTTTATCTGATCCATTTTCCACAACCTTATAGTACCATCCCAGCTTGAGGAAGCCATAAATTTTCCATTTTTGCTAAATGTCAATTCACTAATTCTTGCGTCATGGCCTTCTAAATAGTTAATGAGTTTATCATCTTTTATATCCCACAAAAATATTTTTCCACTTTCAAAGCCTTTTACTAGCAAAGAACCATTAGGAGAAAATGTAAGTGCTGTTGCTGCATCCAGAAGTTCAGAATGTAATACGTGTATATCTTGATAATTTTCTAGTGACCAACTCAATATAGTACCATTTTCTAGCGCTG
>JBCDJE010000048.1:0-12624 GCA_038748185.1 Bacteroidota bacterium | reverse complement strand
GTGACATTATAAAATCTATTGAGTATAGAAATCAATATTTGCCTACAGAAGAAGAATTTATTGAAGTTCTTGAGAATATCCACAGAAAAAAAACTTCTCCAAAACCTTTATTTAATCCAAATCTTCCAACTTGGCAAAGTTGGCAGGTAGCAGCAGCATTTATGCTAACCACTTTGTTTGGTTTTGTTTTTTATTATATAACTAAAAAGAATATGGAACTTCCTGTTATAAAGGAAATCCCGGTAAGTTATATAACAAAATCTACGAGTAAAGGACAAAAACTTACGCTTAGCCTTCCTGATGGCACTCTACAAAAAAATAATGCTGAAAGCTTTATCAGAATTCCTGAAAAATTTACAGCAGAGAAAAGAGAGATCTACTTAAACGGAGAGGCATATTTTAATGTAGCAAAAGATAGTCTTAGACCATTTATGATTTATAGTGGAAACTTGTTAACTACTGTATTAGGTACTTCTTTTAATATTAAATCATATCCTGATGAAACTGTGCAACGCGTTACGGTTGTATCTGGTAAAGTTTCAGTAAAAAGCCTTGATAATAAATCTTCTGAGCCTGCATTTTTACTCCCTAACAGTTTACTAATCTATCACACAGAAAAAAACGAAAATCTTATTGAGCGGAATATTGATATAAAACCAGAATTAGCTTGGACAGAAGGGGTAATTATTTATGAAGATGAGTATTTAAAAAAAATACTCAAAGACCTTGAAAGATGGTATGGGGTAGAGTTTATTGTTGGCTCAGGAGTCGATCAAACCGGAAAATATACAGGAACTTTTGACAATACTAACTTAGATAATGTACTACAAGGACTAAGCTTTATGTCTAAAGGCTTTCAATATCAAATTGAAGGGAAAAAAGTCTGGATAAGTAAATAAAAAGCTGACCGGTTGGGGCCGATCAGCTAAATGTTCATGAAAACCTACCAGATTGGGGTCTGGCAAATTTTATCAATTGTTTAACTCATAAACACTCTAATTTATGAAAATGAAAATTGTACGACAAATTTTGTATATGTCGAAGTATTTTTTTTGGGGCATTTGTATCCAAATGATTTTTACAAGCCTACTAATAGCAAATAACGGAAAAGCACAATCTGAGAAATTAACTGAAATTCAGTTTGTTTTTAAAGGTGATGTTGAAGTTTCTCTAAGTAAAGCCTTTAGAATAATTGAGAGAAGTACAAGCTTCAATTTTGCTTACAACAGAAATGAAATCGATTTAGAACAACATGTAAGTCTCTTACCAAAAGCCAGCATGCACAGCGTCTTGGTTGAACTTTCAAAATCTGCCGGATTAAGATTTAAGAGAATTAATAGAAGTATTTATGTAAGTAAACTGGATGGTACAAAAGATGCAAAAGATACAATAGTTGTTTTGGATAAAACACCTGAACAGCTAAATATTTCAGGAAAAGTGACTGCTTTAGAAGATGGAGAGCCTTTGCCAGGAGTAAGTATAATTATTAAAGGAACGAGTGTTGGGACTACTACTGATATTAAAGGCAACTATTCCCTGAGTACTACAAGCGATGCTATTTTACAGTTTAGTTATATTGGTTATGAAACACAAGAGATAGAGGTTGGCAGCCAAACAACTATCAATATAGTTTTGGAGCAAGACTTAGAACAGTTAGAAGAAGTAGTAGTAATAGGTTATGGTGCAGTAAAAAAGAGCGACCTCACAGGAAGTGTAGCCTCCATAAAACAAGAAGAAATTACTGCCCTTCCAATAAATAATGTCCAACAAGCTTTGCAAGGTCGTGCACCGGGTGTACAAGTTATCCAGAACTCTCATTCTCCAGGAGGTAATCTCAGCATAAGGATACGAGGAGCTAACTCTATATTAGGAGGAAATGAACCCCTTTATGTAGTCGATGGATTTATTGGAAGTATTGGCCTAGATGCTATCAACCCAAATGATATTGAGTCAATTGAAATATTAAAAGATGCATCAGCAACGGCGATTTACGGCTCTCGTGGTGCTAATGGCGTAGTAATTATTACTACTAAAAGAGGTGCAAAAGGAACCAATCAAATCAATTTTGATATGTATTATGGCTTCCAGCAGATATGGAGGAAAATGGATGTGATGAATGCCCGTCAATTTGCCGACATTGCTAATACAAGGGTATTAAACGATGGAGGCACAGAAGTTCCTTTTCCAGATTTAAATAATCTACCTCATGATACCGATTGGCAAGATGCTATATTTCGTACTGCACCCATACAAAACTATTCGCTTTCCTTTTCTGGTGGCGATGAAAATACCCAATATTTAATCTCAGCTAATTATTTCGATCAAATTGGTATTGTAGAAGATACGGATTTTAAACGTGGCACTATAAGAGGAAATTTAGATAAGCAGATAGGGAAATTAAAAATATCGAATAGTTTCCAAGCAAGCCGGCTATTAGAAAATGACATTCCTGAAGGGCAAGATAAAGGGCCTGTACAATCAGCATTATCTGCTTATCCTACCAGACCTGTTTTTGAAGAAAATGGCGATTTTACTCAAATGGATATTCAAGAATATGGAGGTTTTTCCGATCCAATAAACAATCCGGTTGCTGAAATCACACAGCGCACCCGTGAATTGAAAACAACCCGAGTTTTTAATTTAATCTATGGAGAATATGAAATAATTAAAGATTTAAAGGCTAAAGTATCTTTAGGGATAAATTATACAAACAGCCGCAGAGATAATTATACTAATAGGACTATTCCCGGATTAAATATCAATGGTGTTGCTGAAATACGAAGCGAGGAAACGATTAATTTTCTGAATGAGAATATCCTTACCTATTCTAAAAAATTTAACCAACATGCTCTTAGCGCCCTTGCCGGTTTTACCTCACAACGGAATGATAACAAATTTTTTAATGCTGGTGCCCGAGATTTTGTAACCGATGAATTAGGAACTGGAAACTTGTCATCTGGTGCAGTGATTGATGTTCCAAACTCTGGGGGTACTATCTGGAGTCAGCAATCTTTTCTTGGCAGAATTAATTATACATTTAACGACAAGTATTTATTAACTGTTTCAGGGCGATACGATGGCTCTTCTCGAGTTGCTATCAAAAACAGATGGACATTTTTCCCATCCTTCGCCTTCGGTTGGAAAGTTATTGACGAGCCTTTTATGAGTGGTTTTGGTCAACTATCTAATCTAAAATTGAGGTTTAGCTGGGGAAAAACTGGTAATGATCGCATACCTTCTTACCTCTCTCAACAGCGAATTAGTGCCAATACATTTTCATCAGGAGAGCAAATTGTAATTGGTCTATCATCGCAAAACTTACCAAGTTCAGAATTAGATTGGGAAGTAACCGCACAGACTAACTTAGGACTAGATGTAGGATTTTTCCAAGATCGCCTTAGAATTACGGCAGACTATTACCAAAAGAATACTACAGACCTCTTGGCATTAATTCAACTTCCATTATCTGTTGGTTTCAGTAATGTTACACAGAATATTGGTGAGTTAAAAAATACCGGATTTGAGATAGGAGTTGGCGCTGATATTATAGATAGTGAATTTAAGTGGAATGTAAGTGGTAACTTTTCTGTAAACCGGAATGAAGTTACAAAAACAAATGGAGGGAATGATGTATTTGGAGCAGCTTTACCAGGAGGAGCTTCTTCAGGCTCTTTTCATATTATAAGAGAAGGAGAGACACTAGCTTCTTACTATGGCTTTGTAGAAGACGGTCTCGATGAGAGTGGCAATATCCAATACAAAGATTTGGACGGAGATGAAGATGTTGATAACAACGACCGCAGAATTTTAGGTGACTTCTTTCCAGATTTTATTTATGGTTTTAATACAAACTTATCTTATAAGCGAATTGAATTAAATGCCTTTTTTCAAGGAGTGCAAGGAGTCGAGATGATTCGCTTAGACAGGTTCCGCTTGGCAAACTCTTTAACTAGAGGATATAACCAATTATCTGAAGTAGCCGACTATTGGACACCTGAAAATACGGATGCGCAATATCCCAGGCCGCGATCAGGAATCAATTTGAGAGGTTCAGATGGCTTGGTGGAAGACGCTTCATATTTGCGATTAAAAAATCTTCAGGTAGGCTATAATCTCCCGGTAAATGACTTCAAGGTTGACTGGTTAAAATCTATGAAGGTCTATGTAAGTGCTCAAAATATATTTACAATAACTGATTATACCGGTTTTGATCCTGAGATAAATAATAGAGGAAATGCAACGTCTGGCGGTAATGCTGACCAGCGCCTTGGTTTAGATGTATCCAGTTATCCTTCTGCCCGAACATTTATTTTCGGAGTAAATATAGGGTTGTAAGAAATACTTATAAAAATATTAAAACTAAATAAAAATGAAGCTATTAAAATTTTTCATACTGATGCTATCAGTACTGTATATTGTGGGTTGTAACGATTTTTTAGATGAAGAACCCGTATCGTTTTTATCTGCTGAAAATTTTTTTAAAACCAGAGAAGATGCTGTAGCTGCTGTGAATGCTGCTTATGATCCACTGGCAACTGGTGCATATTACGGACAGCAATTTTTTGTTCAATTAGAAATGAAAGCGGAATACTGCTTTGGAAGAGGATCACATCAACCTCCCGGCGTATATAACTTAGATCAACGTAATCAAGATAGAACTGCTGGAATCTGGCGTTCTGCCTATCTTTCAATCAATCGTGCCAATGCTGTATTAGAAAGGATTCCGGCTATGGAGATTGATGAAGCCTTAAAAAATAGGGTTTTAGCCGAAGCCCATTTTTTACGAGCACTTAATTATTTTAATTTGGTAAGACTCTGGGGAGAAGTACCACTGCACGAAAATGAGATTGATGAAATTCAGCCTTTTTCATTTCCGCGTACTGCAGTTGATGAAATCTATACACTCATTGTTCAAGATTTATTGACAGCTGAACAAAATCTACTTACTAAATCTGAACAAAGTCAGCCGACAGAATTATTTCGTGCTACCATTGGGGCTGCTCAAACGCTTTTGGCTGATGTATATCTAACAAGAGGGCAATACAGCGAAGCCATGGAGAAAGCATTAGCAGTGATCAATTCTGGGGAGTACAGTTTAGAACCTAATTTATTAGATATATATGATGCAAACCTTCAAACGAATTCTGAAGATGTTTTTTCAGTTAAATTTTCTAGGATTGACGGATTAGGCAGCTCCTTACCCGTTTTTATTCATAACGCAAATGCAGGATATTCCTCTGGTGGTTTTCGTACTATTTTAGGTAATACCCAATCTTTCCTTTCAACTTGGGAAGCAGAAGACTTTAGGAGGGATGTGAATTTGTATACATTACCAGAAGATTCAACCTTTTTAACTGCTAGTGAACCAATATTATATAAGAAATACATCGATAGGGAAGCACAAGGCAATCATAGTAACGACTTTCCAGTATACCGCTATCCAGATGTTTTGTTTATTTATGCTGAAGCAGATATAAGGCAAAGTGGGAGCCTATCATCACAAGGATTAGAATACATCAATATGGTGCATAGAAGAGCTTTTGGTAGAGAAGTAAATACTACTGATCCATCTTTTGACTTTGCATCGGGCTTAACATCTGATGAATACCTAAATATAATTTTTGATGAAAGAGGAAAAGAGTTTTTATTGGAAAGTAAACGTTGGTTCGATATGTTGCGCTTTGATAGGGTTGAAGAGTTAATTACTACCTCTAAACCAGATGTAGTTTTTTCTTCTACTTTATTATTGTGGCCTATTCCTCAAGAAGAGATCGATAATAATGAAGCTTTGTCTCAGGAAGATCAAAACCCGGGATATTGATTCAGTGTTTGGTAATTTAAAGAAGGTTTTTTTTTACGATGAAAGGTATTTTATTGCTTTTATTAGTTCTTCAATCATTATGCGTGCATGGAAATGATACACCCAATTTTGTTATCATTATGGCTGATGACTGCACCTTTCGTGATTTGGAGGTGTATGGTGGACAGGCAAAAACACCTAATTTAATAAAATTCGCCAGCGAAGGCATGAAGTTTAATCGTTGTTTTCAATCAACAGCTATGTGTGCGCCTACTCGCCAAAGCCTCCTTACAGGAATTTATCCAGTCCGATTAGGGGCTTATGCAAATCATTCAAAGACAAATGAAGGAATAAAAAGCATAGTACATCATTTAACCCCTTTAAATTACCTTACAGCATTGACTGGAAAAAGGCACATTGGGCCTGAATCGGTTTATCCTTTTATGTATTCTCAAAATACCAGTGATCCAGATTTGGATTTTATAAAAGGTGTATTAAAAAAGAGTAAAAATATCAATCAACCCTTTTGTATTTTTGCCATGTGTAGCTCTCCTCACGCTCCTTGGACCAAAGGTGATGTCTCACAATATCCGTTGAATGATATTCAACTTGCACCATACTTAATTGATACGAAAGAAACCCGAGAGGCTTATTCTAAATACTTAGCTGAAATAACCTATTTTGATCAACAAGTCGGAGAAATTGTTCAGCTCATTGAAGAATTTAATCTAGAAGAAAATACCATTGTAATAGTATTGAGTGAACAAGGTAGTTTGTTCCCTTTTGAAAAGTGGACTTGTTATGATGCAGGATTACAGAGTGCTTTACTAGTGCGATTTCCAAAAGTAGTGAGTGAAGGAGTTGAAACCCATGCAATGGTAGAATATGTAGATATTGTTCCGACTTTACTTGATTTTGCTGGCATCAAGCCTATCAGCAAAATGGATGGAAAAAGCTTTAAAGAGGTACTTTTGACTAGCAAGCAAAAACATAAAAATCATGTTTTTGGAGTGCAGACTACAAGAGGAATAAATGCTGCTAAACAAGCGTATGGTATTCGTTCAGTTAGAAATGATTCTCTAAAGTATATTGTTAATCTTTTTCCTGAAAATCATTTTGAAAATACTTTGTTGATGGATCCGGAAAAATGGTCATCGCTGCGTAAATCATATTTATGGTGGATGCAGTCTTGGAGAAAGGAAGCTACTAAAAATTACAAAGCCTATATGCTATTAAAGAGGTATCAACATCGTTCGGCTATTGAGCTTTACCATGTGAAAAATGATCCTTATGAATTAACTAATTTAGCCTTAAACCCAAATTATAAAAAAGATATGGAAGAGCTTGCAAAAGAATTGGAGCTATGGATGATCGCACAAGGCGACGAAGGTAGAGATACTGAATTGAAAATACCTATCCGATAATTGAAGGTCAAGTTAATAGCATTAGGAGAAATGTTTTAATCCTACTTGTACCATAAATTGATAGACAATAATACATTATTATGATTACCTAATATAACTTTAGATCTACTACAATTCACTATGCCAATTTTTTCTTATTACTTCATATCCTACTTAATCATTCTTATGTTAAGTCCCTTTGGTTTAACTATAACTTTTGGGCAAGGTCGTATTGAGAAACCTAACATTCTGCTAATTATGGCAGATGATTTAGGGTATGGCGATTTAGGAAGTTACAACCCTGAATCGCGTATACCAACGCCAAATCTAGATCAACTTGCTAAGGAAGGCATTCGCTTCACAGATGCTTACTGTCCAGTAGCTGTGTGCTCTCCTTCTCGTTATTCTTTAATGACTGGCCGTTATTCTTGGAGAAGTTGGAAAAAGTCAGGCGTAATGGCCAACTACGAACCCTCAATGATTGAGAAAGGAAGACTTACTTTACCTAAAATGCTACAACAAGCAGGTTACACAACTGCGGGCTTTGGCAAGTGGCATTTGGGTACAACCTTTCCTACTACCGATAACCAAAAACCTAGGGGTTATGGTAAGTTTCGTGCCGATGATAATGGTGCTAACCTTGACTTTTCAAAACCGGTATCAGATGGGCCACTAGATCATGGATTTGATAAATGGCTTGGGTTTAGTTGTGCCAGTGAATGCTGGGTATTTGAAGATAATAAAGTAATGGGCGCAATTATTCACGACCTCTATACAATTGAAGCCGCGCCAGGCTCAGATAAATTACAGCAAATCCCACTTAATAACTATTTACCTTTTATTACAGGGGAAAGTATCGACTTTTTACAAGAATATGCTACGAAAGATAAACAACCTTTCTTTTTATATTTTGCTCCCTATGTGCCACATATTCCCCTTGCAGTGAGCCCTGAGTTTATCGGTAAAACCCAAGCAGGAGTTTATGGAGATTATGTACATGAACTAGATCATTATGTCGGACAGTTACTAAATAAACTGGAGCGCCTCGGGTTAAAAGAAAATACATTGATATTATTTGCTAGTGATAATGGTTCTCAGTTTGTTTTTACAAGCCCTAAAACAGATAAAATTAAACCAAGTAATAATCCAGATGATGTACAAATACCAAAAGGCAGTGATGTTCATCGCCCCAATGCTCCTTTACGAGGCACCAAATGGACAGCTTGGGAAGGGGGGGTAAGAACGCCACTTATTGCAAGTTGGCCAAATCATTTTTTACAAGGAAAAACCAGCAATCAAATTATTGCCTTGAATGATTTTTTACAAACACTTGCTGCTTTGTTAGATCAAACTTTACCAGAAGATGCTGGAGAAGATAGCCATAACCTATTACCTATTTTTTATGGAGAAAAAGTAAAAAAAGGTGCTCGGGAAACGGTAGTAGTACAGTCTAGTGGCAATGTGTTAGGTTTACGTTGGGGGAAATGGAAATTTATTGGTGAAGGAAATTATCAACCTGCTAACCCCAATGATCCACCCGGTGAGTTATATGACTTATCTATTGATCTTGGTGAAAAAGAAAACCTTTACCTGAAAGAACCTAAAATGGCAGTTAAGATGCGGAAAAAACTACAGGAGATCATGAAAACTCCTAGTAGTAGAAAGTGATATAAATGCAAAGAATAATAGATTTAGGAAAATAAATAAATACAGGGTAATCTAAGTCTTTTTATTCTGAACTACTTTGTTTAGTCGTAGAGTTGTGAAGCCGTGAATTTGATAAAACTTCGACTTTACAAATTCACAAAATGCGACTTCAATTTGAGAAATAATTAAATAATTTTTTACACAGTATAATAAGTAAGTAATAGTTTTAAATTATAAATCAAACATAGAAATGGGTCTTAATTACCAAGTAAATATCTCAAAAAGGGTTGTGAACATTTTACTCTGTACAATATTCCTTTCCTTTTTCTCATGCCAGCAAACGCCAACACGACAAGCTGATTATGACATTATTATTTATGGAGGCACATCGGGAGGAATCGCTGCAGCTATCCAAGGATCGCGAATGGGTAAGAAGGTTTTATTATTAGAACCTTCAAGCAGGTTAGGAGGACTTACCACAGGTGGCTTAGGGCAAACAGACATAGGAAATAAAATAGCGATAGGTGGCATAGCAAGAGAATTCTACCAAAATATAAAAGCTTATTACGAAAATCCTTCGAATTGGAAATGGGAGAAAAAAACGGACTACAAAAGTGGTGGGCAAAGTAAAACTGATGAGGGAGAAGATGCGATGTGGACGTTTGAACCTTCAGTGGCACTGAAAGTATATGATCAAATGATAGCTGCTGAAAACTTCGACTTAGTATCGGGTAAAAGATTAATGATGAATGGAGGCGTAATCAAAAGTAATAATGAAATTACGGAAATTACGATGGAAGATGGCACAAAATATTCCGGCCTAATGTTTATAGATGCTACATATGAAGGTGATTTGATGGCTGCTTCAGGAGTAAGTTATACGGTTGGGAGAGAGGCAAATAGTCTTTATGGAGAAACTTTCAATGGTGTACAATTAATGGAAGGGCATCAGTTCCCTGATGGGATCGACCCCTATATAGTTTCGGGCAATCCTGAAAGTGGGTTGCTTTGGGGAATTAGCTCAGATACACTGATGCCGGAGGGAAGTGGTGATAAACTAGTTCAAGCATATAATTTTAGAATTTGTCTTACAGATAATCCAGAAAACAGGATACCCATTACCCGACCTGATAATTATGACTCAACCAGATATGAACTACTGGTTCGCCTATTTGAAGCACAACCACAAAAACGAAAGCTGAATGATTTTTTTATCTGGAGTATGATGCCCAATAGAAAAACAGATATTAATAATAAGGGAGCATTTTCTACAGATATGATTGGTGAAAATTACGATTTTCCCGAAGCTAGCTGGCAGAAAAGGAAGGAAATTCAAAAAAAACATGAAGATTACACAAAGGGCTTATTATATTTTTATACGAGCGATCCACGTGTGCCAGAGGAACTTAAATCTGCTATGCAACAGTGGGGTTATCCCAAAGATGAATATACAGAAAGCGGTAATTGGTCGCCTCAACTTTATGTGCGTGAAGCCCGGAGATTAGTGGGCGCTTATGTGATGAATCAGGCAAATTGTGTAGGAGAAGAAGTAGTAAAAGAATCAATTGGCTTGGCTGCTTACACGATGGATTCCCATAACTGCCAACGCATTGTAGTAGACGGTCAAGTTAAAAATGAAGGAAATGTAGAAAAAGGAGGCTTTCCTCCTTATCCTATTGCTTATCGTTCTATCCTTCCTAAAAAGGAAGAAGCAACTAATTTATTAGTACCTACTTGTTTATCCGCTTCTCACATCGCTTTTGGTTCTATCAGAATGGAACCTGTTTTCATGATTCTTGGGCAATCTGCTACTATTGCTGCGGTACTTGCCCTAGAAGAAGGTGTCGATTTACACGAACTTTCATATGAAAAATTCGAAAAAGAATTGCTCAATGTCAAACAAAAATTAGCTTTGTAGAAAACATTCATCTCCAAAGCCAATGAAATCTCATTTTCTTTCATTATCAATAATTTATATTATTTGTGTGATTACCGCCTGTACGCAGAAGGAAGAAACACAACATAAAGATAAGGAATCATCTTTACCAAATATCGTTTTGATTTTGGCTGATGATTTAGGTTATGGAGATGTATCTGCCTATAACCCTGCATCAAAAATTAAAACACCTTTTATTGATAAACTAGCAAGTGAGGGTATGCGTTTTACAGATGCGCATACGCCTTCTTCAGTTTGTACACCAACACGCTATGGCATACTTACTGGAAGATATTGTTGGCGAAGTAGATTACCGGTTGGAGTACTCTGGGGGTTTGGCAGGACATTTATCGATACCAGTCGCACTACCTTGGGTACACTATTGAAAGATACAGGTTATAATACTGGTGTGGTTGGCAAGTGGCATTTGGGGCTCGATTGGGTGGTTAAAGAAAACTTTAAAGATTCATTGAATTCAAGTAGTGCTGATATAAATGAATTAGGCATTGTAAGAGATACGAATCCTGAGTGGTTGGATTTTACAAAACCTCCAACAGTTGGTGCCAACGATTATGGGTTTGATTATTCATTTATTTTACCTGCCTCTTTGGATATACCACCTTATTGTTTTCTGGAAAATAATACACTTTTAGGTGGATTGAATAGCTATACAGAAGGGAATGATTTAGATAAAGGCTATGCAGAAGCTTTTTGGCGTCCTGGCATTATGAGTGAAGGGTTTTCATTTGAGGGCGTGATGCCAAAATTCACTGAAAAAGCGGTAGATTTTATTTCAACGAATGCTAAAAAGGATGCTCCTTTCTTTTTGTATTTCCCACTGAATGCGCCACATACACCTTGGGTAGCTACTGAAAAATTTAAGAATAGTTCTCAGGCAGGAAACTATGGAGATTTTGTGCAACAAGTTGATGCAACAGTAGGTCAAATCTCAAAAACACTTGAAGAAAACGGCATATCAGAAAATACCATTATCATATTTACGAGTGACAATGGCCCTTATTGGCGTCCTAATTATATAGAAAAATACCAGCATAGAGCTGCTGGGATTCATAAGGGAATGAAAGCAGATATTTGGGAGGGTGGGCATCGCGTTCCTTTTATAGTAAAATGGGCGAAGGATATAAACCCGAATACAGAAAATCAACAACCTATTACACAAACGGCCTTGCTGGCAACAATTGCAGAAATTACAGGCGTAAATTTAGGAAACGGCGAAGGAGAAGATAGCGAGAGTTTGCTCCCTATGCTGTTAGAACAAGAAGTAAAAGAAAGAAAACCCATCATCCACCATTCTTCGAAAGGTGTTTTTGCCATCAGAAGTGGGAAGTGGAAACTAATTGAAGGTTTGGGATCAGGAGGATTCTCTGAACCAGTTACTCTGCAGCCAGAAGAAGGAGAACCTTCTGGGCAACTCTACGATATGGCAAATGACCCTGAAGAAAAGAACAATGTATACTTACAAGAAACTGATATAGTGCAAAGGCTTACTGCTGAATTAGAGGCTATTAAAAGGAAAGGTGTAAGGTGAAACATGATTAGTTTTTTTAGAAGTAATCTGCTGGTTATTCTGCCTTTAAGAATGAAGCTTTTGGTGTAGAGAAAGGTGGCTGCAAAGCGGAGAGTATTATTTATATGTTGCCTCAGAGGAGGTCACTATTTTACCGTTGGGTAGGTATTAACCGACATTTCCCACCCCTTTTTTCTATCTCTATTTTTTAGGAGCTTTGCTGTATGTCAGAAGAATTATCCAGTAAAACCCTTGATCACCTCGGTTTGGTGAGTGGGATGTGTGAAGAATTAGATTTGGTCAATCAGAT
>JBCDJE010000047.1:0-12688 GCA_038748185.1 Bacteroidota bacterium | reverse complement strand
CGGTTTTTTACTGGATATAGCAGCCATGATATAATATAATTTTTTTGGATATGAATCAATTATGAGTCTCTTCTATCTAATTGGTATAAATAGTAATCAGTAAAGTTGAGATAATTACTGTAAAGAAACAGACAGGAAAAAATCATTTTGCAGATTGTTATAACTCTCCCCTGTCTGTAAAAAGTAAATCTTCTTTCAGTCAATCCAATTAATCAAAAAGTAATTACTACTTTTTAATTTCAAACGCTTTCAGTTGCTAAATCGAACTCTTTACTGATTATTGCTACCCACTTTTCTATACGCTCTTCCGAAAGATCTGCTTGGTTATCTTCATCAATCGCCAAACCTAAAAATTTACCATCTATTACACCTTTTGATTCTTCAAAATCGTAACCTTCTGTTGGCCAAGCACCTACAAAAGAACATCCGCTTTCTTTGATGCGATCGTAAATAATACCTAAAGCATCTAAGAAGGTATCAGGGTAACCATCTGCATCACCGAGTCCTATGAAGGTCACTTTTTTTCCTTCTAGTTCGACATCTTCTAACTCATCAACAAAGTTGTCCCAATCTTCTTGCAATTCACCAATCTCCCAGGTAGGACATGCAAATATTAAATTAGTATATTCTTCTAAATCGTCTGCGGAAGCAGCATCAACATTATGTAATGCGGCAATGGCTTCACCACCTAGTGCCTCTTGGACTTTTTCAACTATTTTTTCCGTATTCCCTTCGGTAGAGCCATAAAAAATGCCAACTTTTGCCATGTTATTTTATTTTTAAAGAGTAGTTAAAAATTCTATTTACAATTCTAAATTACTTTAAGTAGTCACCAATTAAAATGATACTTATCATGGTAAGCCGATGATTTTAAACAAGGGCTTTAAAGCAGTGCTTACCATCTATCTTCCCAGTTCATTTCTTCTTCGTCTTTAGGATGATACTTATTAAAATTTTCAGATTTCAGCAAGATATCGACATATTGTGCTCGCTTATAAGCATGTAGGTCATGCTGCATATTTTTATTTGAAAGTTTTCCTCTAAAGTCATCTAACTTATCGTAACCTTTGTCTATCATCCACTCTTCCATAGAACTTAGCATAGTAGCAATATGGGTAATGCCTTTGCGGTATAGGGTACTTACAATTTGTACTGTATCTGCTCCTGCTAATAGCATTTTTATCATATCAGAACCGCTATGAATCCCTGTGTTACTACAAACAGAACCTTTTACTTTCTTATAAAGCAAGCCTGCATAGCGCAAGGCTAAACGATTATCGTTTCTGCTACTAAAATTATAAGGAAAATGATGTTCTTCTTTTTCAATATCTATATCTGGTTGAAAAAGCCTATTAAATAAAATAAATGCATCTGCGCCAGCTCTATCAAATTGTTTTACCATCCTCAATGTATTGGTATAATAAGGGCTTAATTTTACACTCACCGGAATGTTGATAGTTTCTTTAATCTTTTTAAGAATTTGTAATTGTTCTTGTTCTATTTGATTTGGCACTTTATCGAAATCATTGTTATGGTGGTAAAAATTTAGTTCTAGACCAGCCGCGCCTGTCTCACCTATTTTTTTTGCATATTCTAGCCACGAATTTTCATAAACTGCATTTAAACTAGCAATTATTGGTATTTTAACTGTTTCAATCGCTTCGCGTAAATTTAAAAGATACTCTGCCGGGCCAGCATGTTCCAGATCAGGAAATAAAGTAGCATGTTCAGGATCCCAATCCTTGTAAGCTTCCATATCTTGTTGCATCTCAAGCGATTCTAATTGGATCTGCTCTTCGAACAACGATTTATAAATAATAGCAGATGCCCCAATCTCCTCTAGCTTTTTAAGATTTTTAGCTTCTTGAACTAAATTACTAGCGCCAATTATGATAGGATTTTTCAATTTAATCCCCATATATTTTGTGCTGAGATCTATCATATTTTTATGAGTTTAATGTGAAGGAAAAGGGAATCCCGGTTTAATTAACCGGGATATAGTTTTATTCTTTATCTAACTGTTTAAGCTCTTCAAAGCGCCTGCGATTATCTTCTTTGGCTAGTTTCAATAACCTCCTCGCTTCTTCAGGATTGGCTCTTTGCAAGGTTCTGTATCTAATCTCATTAGTAACAAAATCGTTAAATTCTTCAACTGTTTCTTCTGTTTCCCAAATAAACGGATTCAAACCTTCTTTTCTCAAATCTGGATTGAAACGATACATTGGCCAATAACCTGAACGAGAAGCTTTTTCCGACTGCTTCTTATTAAGCTTCATATCGTAACCATGGGCAATACAAGGAGAATAAGCAATAATAAGAGATGGGCCATCATGTTTTTCGGCTTCTACAAAAGCTTGGGCTGTTTGTTCTCTGTTCATACCCATATTCAGAGAAGCTACATAAGCATTTCCATAAGAAGCCATCATGAGGCCGAGGTTCTTTTTACCAAGTTTTTTCCCTTCTGCAGCAAATTTAGCTACAGCACCGCGTGGAGTAGCTTTAGAAGCCTGCCCTCCAGTATTAGAATATACTTCTGTATCTAGTACTAATAGGTTTACATTTTTATCTGAAGCCATCACATGGTCTAACCCTCCAAAACCAATATCGTAAGCCCAGCCATCTCCACCAAAAATCCAAACACTTTTATCTACAAAGTAATCTTGTAACTCTATTATTTTGGCTAAAACAATTTTACTTTTTTCATCAGCTTTTTTGTGAGCTGCAGGTAGCAATTTTTTCACCTCTTCGGCAGTGGCTTTGGCTTCTGAAGTTACTTCTTCCCAAAGGCTCATTGCTTTTTGTAAGGCTTTGCTAAGCTTTATATTATCGGTCATTACCAGCAGCCTGTTCACATTGGCTTTTAATTGTCTGCGATTTGCATCTACTGCTAAGCGCATGCCGTAACCATATTCTGCATTGTCTTCGAAAAGTGAGTTAGCCCAAGCAGGACCTCTACCATTAGCATCTTTTGTGTAAGGCGTTGAAGGGAAAGTGCCTCCATAAATTGACGTACAACCAGTTGCATTAGCGATCATCATCCTATCGCCAAACATTTGCGTTACCACATGGATGTAAGGTGTTTCTCCACAACCTAGACAACAACCCGGGTGCTCAAAATAAGGATCTTCTATATTGCACTCGTTTACAAAAGGCAGTTTTTCAATCCATTTGATAGGATTACCGGGTTTTCCTTTCCTTTCTAATTTTTTTGTACCTGTTGGAATAGCACCATTTATCGGCATCAGCGATACAGGAATATCATCTCCTTTTAGCCTAAGTACCGGATCCATTATTTTTTCTGCAAAGTCTCCTGAACCTTCTGGTACTACTGCTTGCATTTCTGCAAATTTTTCAGCTACCTCAGGTATAGTTACTTCTTTTATAGCTTCTACTGTTGCATCAATCGCTTGCCAGTTCATTTCTACGATCTCTCTTCCTTTTCGCATGAACTGTTCTTCAACGAATTTTTTTATCATTTCAATAGCTTCTTTTTCAGGAAGTACACCTGAAAGTTTAAAGAAAGCTGTATTCATTACACTATTGATTCTTCCTCCTAAACCTACTTTTTTTGCTATTTTAGATGCATCTATAACATATACTTTTATCTCTTTTTCTCTAATAGTCTCCTGCATACTTTTCGTAAAGAGATCGAAGACTTTTTCAGGAGGTTTACTGGTGTTAAGTAAGAAGGTTCCTCCCGTTGTAATTCCTTCAAGTATATCATATTTACCAATATACTGCTGTCTATGCAAAGCAATAAACTCTGCCTTGGTTAATAAGTATTCCGATTTAATCGGCTTATCGCCAAACCTAAGGTGAGAGACTGTATATCCACCAGATTTATTAGAATCGTATTGGAAGTAGCCTTGTATGTATTTATCTGTCTTATCTCCAATAATTTTGACTGCATTTTTATTAGCACTTACAGTACCATCAGAACCATAACCCCAAAACTTACAACAAACAATGCCTGCTTGTTCGGTGTCGATACTTTCTTTTACTTCGATAGATCGGTGCGTTACATCATCGTTTATGCCCACTGTGAAATCGTGCCAACCATTATTATCAAGATGATCGAATACTGCTTTTACCATAGAAGGCGTAAACTCTTTAGAAGATAAACCATAACGACCACCAATAATCTTTATATCTTTGTCTTTGAGTGCTGCACATGTATCAAGATAAAGTGGTTCTCCAATTCCTCCTGGCTCTTTAGTGCGATCCAACACAGCTATTTTTTTAACTGTAGTAGGAATTTTATCTATAAAATCTTTTACAGAAAACGGACGATATAACCTTACTTTTATAGCACCAACCTTTTCACCTTTAGCTGTCAGGTAATCTAGTGTTTCATCTATGGTATCAACAGCTGAACCCATCGCAATAATGATCTTTTCGGCATCCTTTGCTCCGGTGTATTCAAAAAGTTCATACTTCCTGCCTGTTTTTTTGGCATATTGCGCCATGTATTTTTTCACAATTCCGGGTAGTGCATCATAAAAGCGATTAACCGTCTCTCTTCCTTGAAAATACACATCAGGATTTTGTGCTCCAACTTTACAAACCGGGTCTTCTGGTTTGAGGGCTCCCTTTCTAAAGTTTTCTACATGTTGCATGTTTAGCATGCTTCGCAAAGTTTCATAATCTACCGCTTCGATTTTTTGGATAGAATGTGAAGTCCGGAAACCATCGAAAAAATGAAGAAAAGGTAAGCTTGATTCTAAAGAAGACAAATGGGCGATAGCAGCCAAATCTTGAGCTTCTTGTACATTGGCTGAAGATAGTAAAGCAAAGCCTGTCATTCTTGCCGACATTACATCGGAGTGATCACCAAAAATAGATAGAGATTGCGCAGCAATAGATCTAGCAGAAACATGAAAAACTGTAGGTAGTAATTCACCAGCAATTTTATACATGTTGGGTAACATGAGTAATAAGCCTTGAGAGGCTGTAAATGTTGTGGTAAGGGCTCCACCAGTTAAAGTACCATGAATTGCACCTGCAGCACCTGCTTCAGACTGCATCTCTACTACATTCAATCTTTCATTAAAGATATTTTTCTTCCCTGCTGCTGACCAAGCATCTGCTTTTTCTCCCATGTCTGAAGAGGGAGTAATTGGGTAAATAGCAGCTACTTCACTAAACGCATAAGCGATATTAGCAGCTGCTGTGTTCCCGTCACAGGTAATCATCTTTTTCTCCTGACTCATATTTATTGTGTTTTGGGTTATATCTGATTATTTGAAGTATAAAACCAAGGCTTTTACCCCAATGATATCGTGAATATAGAGACAGCCACTTATCAAGTTAATGAGTATCGTCAGGAAGGAGGTTGATTTATGTCAATACGAACAGGTGTTGAAATGAATTAAGATAATCCAGTAAAAATAGAAAATACAACCTTGTATAATACGAGATATTATTCTCATCGATTATGAAAAAGAAGGAGTTTTTCAACCAATAGCTAGTAGCAACATTTAGGTTGTAACCATTTCTAAAAAAATATTCCAATCTAACTTCAGCAAGTATTTTATTTTTGAATGTATAAAGAATAAATGGCATTAGAGAAGACTGTCTTTCAAAAGTTGACTGCGATTTGTCCTTACTTTTCAACGCCCAAGCAGCTGCGACACCCAATTGAACCCCTGTTTCTGATTAGTAATCAAAAGCAGGGTATATAGCAAATGAGCTTTCATTTTTATCAGCTAGATGCTTTAGCTATTAAAACCGCATTTATTTTTACTCATCATTATTCCCATATTGTACATCTCATCATTTTACAATCATCCATCGCTTACATTCCCATTCACTCCAAATACGTATTTTTTAAGTAAAATTTCAAAGAATATGATTTTATACATACGGCAACAAGCATATTGTACAGTTTGCAATCCGTGGAATAGAAAAAAGGTAAAGATATGGTCTCAAGAACTAGTATTCAGAAAAATCATAACTGTTATTAACTCACACAAAATTTCTCATTCTTTAAGTTCTTGATTAGATTTAGATAATTGCACTCAATACTATTTTTATTTTAGTTAAGTGTATTAACATTCAACTTATCCACTTGCTAATATAATTAGACACCTCTATCTCGAAGACACATGGAAAATACCAAAACTACAGAAGCTGCAACAACAGCTTCAACTTTAATCTTACAACCTGTCTTAAGTAAGTTCTATCATTGGGAAAAAAATACACCTGATAACATTTACTTAAGACAACCATATGGCAGCACTTGGAAAGAATACAGTTGGCAAGCATGTGGAATACAAGCGCGAAAAATGGCTTCGGTATTACAAACAATGGGATATAATGGAGGAGCAAATATCGGCATTATATCAAAAAATTGCGCTCATTGGGTTTTGGCAGATTTGGCAATTATGATGAGTAAAAATATATCCGTCCCTTTCTATCCAAATCTTATCGCCCAACAACTTGAACACGTCCTCGAACACAGCGAAACAAAATTACTTTTTGTGGGTAAAGTTGAAAATTGGGATGTAATGCGAGAAGGTATTCTTGGCAATATAAAATGTATTGCTTTACCTGATAGCCCAGCGAAAGAATTACAAACCTGGGATGATGTAATTGCGGATCAAGCTCCTTTAGAAGGAGAACCACTGCCCAATCTCCACGATGTAGGAACGATCATTTATACCTCTGGCACTACCGGCAGACCAAAAGGTGTTGTACACAAACATTACAGTTTAGCTACATCTATGGAAGCAGTACAAAAAGTTGTGCCATTGGATAAAATTGGCAAAAAATACTTTTCGTTCCTTCCACTATGCCATGTGGCAGAAAGAGGTATTGTTGAAACTTGCAGTCTTTATTCAGGCGGTAGTATCTCTTTTGTTGAGAGCATTGATACATTTGCAAAAAATCTGCAAGATGTACAGCCAACACTCTTTTTTGCAGTACCCAGAATATGGACTAAGTTCCAGTTAGGAGTGTTGGAAAAAATGCCTCAAAAGAAACTAGATTTGTTATTAAAGATTCCAATTATATCAAATATAGTAAAGAAAAAAATCAGAAAAGCTTTGGGTTTAGGTGAAGTAGAAATGGTTTTTACTGCAGCAGCACCCACACCAGTCTCCTTACACGAATGGTACAAAAAGTTAGGTTTAAAGTTACAAGAACTTTATGGGATGACGGAAAATGCAGGTGCATGTACACTCATGCAAAAGGAACATCACAAACCCGGAACAGTTGGGCAAATATATCCTGGAGTTGAAGTGAAGATTGATGAGCAATCTAATGAAATTCTTATGAAATCGGAATGGTTAATGAAGGAGTATTATCGCGAGCCAGAAATAACAGCTAATATCATTAAAGACGGCTATTTACATACCGGAGATATGGGAGAATTCGATGCAGAAGGTAATCTTAAAATTACAGGTCGGGTAAAAGACATGTTTAAAACAGCAAAAGGAGAATATGTTGTCCCAGGACCAATGGAATGGAAATTTGCAGCGGATTCTTTTATAGAACAGGTTTGTGTAATGGGAAGTGGTTTACCCCAACCCATTGCACTCATTGTCTTATCTGAAATTGCAAAAAATGCTTCAAGAGAAGCCATAGAGCATAGTTTTGCTACGGTACTTACCATTATCAATGCTGAAACTATGAGCCATGAAAGAATTAAGAAAATTGTAATCCTCAAAGATGATTGGAGTATTGAAAATGGTATTCTCACACCTACACTTAAAATCAAAAGAAATCTGATTGATGAACGTTACCTCACAAAAGCTGAAGCGTGGTACGAAATGGAAGATACGATAATTTGGATGAAGGATTAGGCGGTTACTAGGAAGATTTAAAGTTAAAATCACTCATTTCATTCCGTTAAATACTCTTTTAAATCACTAATAGATTTTATACCTAACTTCTTTGCTTTGTCTTTACGCATCATGAGAGCATAGGTATTATTAAATCCAAGAGGTTTGAGCCAGATAATGCCAAATTCTTTTTCTGAATTTTCTTTTACATAATCATACACCTTTTGCTGATCTCTAATAATTGGTTCTATGACCTGTTCTTCAGGTTTTAGTAGTACTTCCAATCCTGTTCCTGTGTATTCTACATACAAGTCTATTTCATCTGTTTTTAAAGCTTCAAAACAAATTTTAGTACCCCCTAAACCAGTCTTTGTTTCTACAGTAAGAGATGTATTATTTTCAATAAAAACTTTTAGCATTTCTGCCAAAATAAAATGCTCTGTGAATATTTTCCCACCAATAGCAATATCGGGTTGCCCATTTTTTTCTGCATCAGTTTTAAAGCCTTTTGCCTTCAAAAAATCGACTACTGTTTTTCGCACATCCTGTTTTAAAAAATCTACTTGGTAATTTAATTGCCGCATTTCTTCATCATTAATCAATCCGGCGAGTTGATTTAGCACCTCGGTGAGATATGGATAATTTTCTAATGTATTGGCATTAATCGTTACGGCTGCTTGATAAGGAGGAAAATAATTTAAATCATCTTCCAGAACAAGTAATTCATATGCATCAATTCGTCCATCAGTAGAATAACCTCCAATTACATCTACTCTTCCTTCTTGCACAGCCTGGTACATTAATCCTACATCAAGTTCTACGGTAGAAAGTTGAAAACCATAAGTAGTTAATAATCCTGATAAGCCATCTCTTCGCTCCATAAATTCATACTGAAACCCACCGGTAAACCCTTTAGAATAAGACTGATAAAATTGATTCCCTGCCAGAAAAAACATCAAAACAATTGATACAACTAAAACTGGTTTAAGTAGCGTTTTGATGTTTTTTTGCACCAAACCTAACAATAAATCAAAGAGTAATGCCAATAAGGCTGCCGGTAAAGCCCCA
The DNA here is from genome assembly GCA_038748185.1 of Bacteroidota bacterium. Classification (GTDB taxonomy): domain Bacteria; phylum Bacteroidota; class Bacteroidia; order Cytophagales; family Flammeovirgaceae; genus Chondrinema. The sequence goes on along the minus strand of JBCDJE010000047.1, from coordinate 3,839 downwards.
GCAAAAATCATTGCGGAGTTATTCAAAGCAATACCCCGATAAATAAATGCCCCTAAACCTCCAGAGGCAATAAGTGCACATAAGGTTGCCACACCAACACACACAACCGTAGCAGTTCTGATTCCGGCAAAAATTACCGGAACTGCCAGCGGTAATTCTACTTTCATTAAAAGCTGTTGTTTAGTTAAACCCATACCCAAGCCTGCCTCTTTTACTGAAGCAGGTACTTCCATGATCCCGGCAAAAGTATTTCTTACGATGGGTAATAGTGAATATAGGAACAAGGCTATAACCGAAGGAAAAACGCCAATACCCAAAAAAGGCAATAAAAAGCCCAGTAAAGCAAGACTAGGGATAGTTTGAATCACATTTACAATACCGATTACACTACCCGATAAGCTAGGTTTTCTAGTAAGAAATATTCCAGTAAGCACCCCAACGATTACCGCTAAGAATAAGGAAACCAAAGTCAACCAAATATGCCTGAGCGTTTCACTCCAAATCTCAGCAGCATGACCAGTAAAAAAAGATAAAATCTCATTCATGTGCTATTTGTATTTTTGGTAATAAGCTTCCAAAATCTCTGCTCGGCTGGCATCATATATTACTTTATCTTCTCCATCACTTACAGCAAATTTACTTGTATCATTTGCTGCGAATTGCTTAAGCACTTCTATCATAGGAGTATCAGCATGGATCGTTGGTAATGCTTCTGTTGATTTTGCTTTATCAGTAAATACATCTTGTAAATCATCTAACTGAATAATACTTAATTCAAGCAAGAACCGCTGTGGATTAAAAAAAGATACTACAAAATCATTAGCAGGTTCAAAAAGTAATTCATGCGCTTTACCCATCTGAATGATTCTTCCTTCACTCATTAAACAAATCTTATCGCCTAACTTTACAGCTTCTGCTACATCATGGGTAACCATAACCATAGTCTTTGAAGCTAGATATTCTAATGCAAGAAATTCATCTTGTAAATGCTCTCTGGTTACAGGATCAAGCGCACCGAAAGGTTCATCTAGCAAAATTAAAGGAGGGTCAGCGGCTAATGCTCGTGCTAATCCTACACGTTGTTTCTGTCCACCACTCAACTCATCAGGGTAACTACTCTGCATTTCAGCCGGAAGCTTTAACATTTCCATGAGTTCTGCCACTTTTTCGATCATAGCTTTTGGCTTCCAACCTAACAATTCTGGTACTAATTTTATATTTTCAGCAACGGTATAATGTGGGAATAAGCCCGTATGCTGGATTACATAGCCAATTTTTCTCCTTAACTCTTCTACAGGTTTCGTATAAATATTTTGTCTATTAATAAAAATTTTCCCTGTGTCAGGTTCAATAAGCCGGTTAAGCATTTTAAGTGTAGTTGTCTTACCTGAACCACTCGTTCCTAATAAAATAAGCTTTTCTCCTTCACTTACTGTAAAAGATACATGAGCAACAGCCGGTTTTCCGTTGTAATTTTTTGTAAGGTTTTTAACTTCAATCATTAGGGTTTATGCTAGTGTAAGTAGTTTTGGATGGAGTAATTTACTGACTTTTAAGACGATATATAGCTAATTTTATGCTTTATCTGAGATATAATATAGTTTCTCTAGAATTAAGCATCTAGCCAAATAAAAGATTTTTCATTTTTACAGCTTTGTCAAAGGCCTTTGTATCGACACTTGTTTTTATATCTTGTTGTTGACAAAAAGCTAAGATGATTTCGGTAGCTAAATTACCTGTTAAATCGTCTTTAGCCATGGGACAGCCTCCCATACCCCCAATAGCACCATCTATCCTATTACAACCTGCAGCATAGGCTGCTTCAATCTTTTCCAATGTTTTTTGAGGCATTGAATGAAAATGTGCACCAATTTCTATATTCGGAAACGCACGAATTGCTTTACTAAAAATAGTATGAATAAGTTTAGGTGTAGCTACACCAATGGTATCTGCCAATGAAATAGTTTTTACATCTAAAGCTGCCAAATGATTTATAAATTGCGTTACAACTCCAACATCATAGGCTTCTCCGTAGGGATTACCAAAACCCATTGAAATATATACAACCAGTGATCGATCTGTGGTCTTTACCATTTTTTGAATTTCAGCAACTGTTTGTAATGCCTCTTTGATAGATTTATTGGTATTCCTTTTTTGAAAGGTTTCAGAAATAGAAAGTGGAAAACCTAGATAGTCTATCTCCTTATGTGAAAGCGCTTCTGATGCTCCTCTAACATTGGCAATAATGGCCAATAACTTTGATTTTGTTTCTGATAAAGTTAAACCATTTAATACCTCAGCTGTATCACGCATTTGGGGAATCGCTTTAGGCGATACAAAACTACCAAAATCAACAACACTAAAACCTACTTTCAGTAAAGTATTGATATAACTTATTTTATCCTCAGTTGGAATAAAGCTAGGTAAACCCTGCAGGGCGTCCCTTGGGCATTCAATTATTTTCATACTAGGTGCTGTCTAGACTATTGGCTAAAATAAGTAAAGCATTGGTATAGATAGTCCACTAAATAATTATACTTTTTGCTTTCAATTAAGTTAATTCAGTATTTTAGCCTTCTTTAAGTTGAAAACAACTTTTTAAATATACTTAGCTCAAGTATCATATTTTTATATACTGAGTTTTAAAATATAGTATTATCCATTCACTATGAAACAAAACTTACTTTTTTATTCTATTTTATTATTATGCCTTTGCGGATGTGTTGAAAATCAATCTCAACAAGTTTCAACACCCCCTAACATTATTTTAATATTTGCCGATGACTTAGGCTATGGTGATTTATCATGCTACGGAAGCCCGGTAAATAAAACGCCTAGACTAGATCAACTCGCTACCGAGGGTATAAAGCTCACATCTTTTTATGTGGCTGCACCTGTATGCACACCTTCCAGGGCTTCGCTACTCACCGGAAGATACTCCATTAGGCATCTACCCGGAAATCTGGGACCTGAATCACAACATGGACTTCCACTTTCTGAAGTAACTATTGCTAGTTTATTAAAAGAAAAAGGATATGCTACTGCTGCTTTTGGGAAATGGCATTTAGGACACGCAACACCCGACATTATGCCAACAGGTAGAGGTTTCGATCGATATTATGGTTTAATGTACAGTAATGATATGATTAAGCCTTGGGTACAAACAGAATTTCCTTTAATGATGTATGAAAATGAAGAAAAAATAAGGGAAGTAGGTTATGAGCAACAAGAACTCACCAATGAATATACAAAAAAAACACTTGATTTTATCGAGGAAAATAAAGATCAACCTTTTTTTGTATATCTGCCTTACAGTATGCCTCATTTGCCAATTGCAGCGCCAGATAATTATCTAAAAAAAGCGAATAACAATTTATACCGTGCAGTAATAGAAAATATTGATACTGGAGTAGGAGCTATTTTAGATAAACTAGAAAGCTTGCAACTGAGTGAAAATACATTAGTAATCTTTACAAGTGACAATGGACCTTGGCATAACTTACCCGATAGAATGCTGCAAAAGGGAAATGAAAGATGGCACTCAGGCTCTACAGGTGTTTTAAGAGGAGCCAAAGCTACTACTTATGAAGGAGGCTTTAGAGTACCCGCTATTTTACGCTGGCCAAAAGAATTTCCTGAAAATGTTGTTTACAGTAATATGCTTAGCACCATGGATTTATTTCCTACAATTGCTTCCATTGCTGGTGTAGATTTACCTAAAAATCTTATGTTGGATGGCATGAATGCAAGAGACTTTCTCAACGGAACAAATTCTCAATCACCTAGAGATACACTTTTCTATTTTAGGGTAAAGAAACTTGAAGCAGTAAGAGTAAATG